>NZ_JBMNDO010000120.1:0-24436 GCF_052542855.1 Streptomyces sp. SAS_281 | reverse complement strand
CTGCACAGCTACAACTACCATCGCTGCCACACCGCACTCGGAGGCCGGCCCCCAATCACCCGCGTCAACAACCCTGCGGGTCAATACACCTAGGGCGTGGCCCGCTCCGCGACCCGGGCCGAGAGCCCGTACGCGAGCTCCGACCCGTCGACGAGGAGGCCCTCTACGGCCTTGGTCCTCGGGTCGATGTCCGCCACCATGCCGTCCCCCGCGTACCGGGGATAGCCGGTCTCGCCCGTCTCACCCGTGGCGGTGACCACGGCCGACCGGATGGCGGCGCCCGGTCCCCCGCCGTCGGAGCCCCTGGCCGCCGCGCCCCTGACGCTGGCCCCCGTCGCGCCTTCTCCGGCCGCGGGGGCCTTGTCGTCGGTGAACTCGGGGACGATGAGGATTTCGTAGCTCTGCGGATCGCTCATGGTCACGACGCTAAGGGCTGTCCCGCAATTTCTGGTGGATCAGCGCGCGGCGTCGGATGCCGCCCGCCGGGAGTTGCGGGACCGCCCTTGGGCACGGGCGGTGCGCCGCGCATGCCGTCGGGCCGGCTCAGCTGGATTCCCGTCGTACCGTGCGGGCGCGCAGCAGGTCGTGCCGCTCGGGCGGGGTCCTCGGGTGGCGTACCAGCCGGTCCACCAGGTCGGCCAGCGGCTGGGCGGTCGCCAGTTCCATCCGTACGCTGCTGAGCCTCGGCCGCAGCAGCCGCCCGAGCATCGAGTCGTCGGCGCCCACCACGGCGGCTTCGGCGGGTATCCCGATGCCGGCGTCCTGGAGCGCCCGCATCAGGAGCATCGCGTAGGTGTCGTCGTACGCGAAGACGGCGTCCAGGCCGAGCGCAGGCCAGCGGGCGGCCAGGGACGCGGCCGACTCCTCCTCGTAGCGCAGCGGCAGCACCTCGACGTGGGCGCCGCCGTTCAGCGCGGCCTCCCGGGCGCCGGCCAGGCGCGGGACGGCGAAGAGCGCGGTGGCGGGGTCCTCGGGCATCACCACGCCGATACGGCGCCTTCCGCGTTCCAGCAGATGGCGCACCGCGCAGCCGCCGACCTCCCGCTGATCCATGATCAGGGCGTGGGCGCCCTCCACCGGGTGGGGGCCCAGGGTGATGACCGCCTTGGCTCCGGAGCGCCGGAGCACGGCGGTGCCGCGCGGGGCGAGCGGGACGGAGCCAGGCACGATGACGGCGGCGGGGCGCAGTTCCGCCCAGGCCCGGGCGGCGTCGTCGGCGTTGAGGCCGAGCGAGCCGTACTGGACGACCGTGTAGTCGAGGCGCCGGAGCCCCGCCTCCAGGTCGCGCAGGAAGCGCAGGTGCAGGGGGCCGGTCGGCACGTTGCCGGTGGGCAGCAGCACCATGCGCGAGTGGCCGGCGCGCAGGGTGCGGGCGGCGGCGTGGGGTACGTAGCCGAGTTCGTCGGCTGCCTCCCGTACCCGGCGGCGGGTCTGATCGCTGATCCGCACCTGCGCGTTGTTGTTGAGGACGTAGGACACGGTGGCCCGGGAGACGCCGGCGAGCCGCGCCACGTCGGCGCTGGTCGGGACGGGGCCTTCGGAGGGCTGATCGGGTAACTGACTCATGGCTCCGGGCAGTCTTCCAGACCGTTGCGACGCACCGGCGCGCAGGCTGTACGGGCGGACCGCCTAGGGTGTTGCGATGACCATCCAGCACCGCAGCGACAGTTATGACGAGCCGGGCGCGTTCCCCGGCCGGACCGGTTCCGCAGCGACCGCCCAGGCCGATCCGCGCGATGCGGGCCCGGTCCGCACCTCGTACGCCCCCGACCGGGACGGCGCCCCCGACCCCGGCGAGATCGTCTGGACCTGGGTGCCGTTCGAGGAGAACGACGGGCGCGGGAAGGACCGGCCGGTCCTGGTCGTGGCGCGGGAGGCGGCGGGCACGCTGCTGGCCGTGCAGCTGTCCAGCAAGCAGCACGACATGGACCGGGAGTGGGTGGCGCTGGGCGCGGGCCCCTGGGACAGCTCGGGGCGTCAGTCCTGGGTGGATCTGGACCGGGTGCTGCGGGTGCACGAGGACGGGATGCGGCGCGAGGCGTGCGCCCTGGACCAGGCCAGGTTCGACCTGGTAGCCGGGCGGCTGAGGGAGCGGTACGGCTGGACGTGAGGGCGTCCTGGCGTGCCCCTCACACCTCCCGCCCGGCGTGCGCGACCCCCGCTCTCACCCTCGGCTTCAGGGTGAGGGTCAGCCCCATTCGCCGAACACCCGGTCGAATGCCACTCGGGTGGGCGATTCGTCGTCGCGGCCGAGGATGCCGAAGACGACCTGCTCGAAGTGGCCCGCGAACCGGCCCTCTCCGGTGAGCAGCGCGCGGAACGCGCCCGCCACCTCCGCCGGGTCGTTGCGGAACACGCCGCAGCCCCAGGCGCCCAGGACCAGCCTGCGGTAGCCGCACACCGCCGCGACCTCCAGCACCCGTTCGGCCCGGGCGGCGAGCGCGGCCGGAACGCGGTGGGCGTCCTGTGGGGTGCGGGCGCGGATGACCCCGGCGTTGGGGGCCGGGGAGGTGAGGAATCCGGCCGCGTACGGGGCGTCGAGCAGCCGGCCCCGGTCGTCGCGGAACACCGGCACACCGGGTGAGTGGATGACCCGGTCGGTGTAGAACGCGCTGCGTTCGGCGCGGTGGTGGGCGTAGAAGCCGGGCACCCGCAGCAGGGTGGCGTACAGCGCGGAGCCCCGGCACAGGGCCTCTTCCTGGGCCTGGGCGCCGTTGAGGTAGCCGCCGCCGGGATTGCGGGCGGAGGCGTAGTTCAGGACCGCGACCTCGCCGGGCCGTTCGCGGGTCATCCGGGCGGCCGCTTGCAGGCTGCTCTCGCCGGTGACCTCGATGACCGGGGTCCGGTCCCGGCCGGGGACCGTCGGCACGAGTTCGGGGCCGTACAGCCGCGTCCCCGCGAGGGCGGCCGCCACGTCCTTCCCGATGCTGATCTCGCGCCCGTCTCCGGCGCGGTAGGAACCCGTCCGGACGATGGCCTCCGTCTCGCGCGCGATCCCGCGCAGCCGGGCGCTCACCGGCCCTCCCCCTTATGGTGCATACGGGGCATGATCGGCGTTCTCCTCCCGGACACGCAAGCGAATATCCGGCGAAGAAGGCGCTCTTGTGCGATGCCTCAACAGCGGTTTGGGTAGGACGGACGCACCGGAACAAGGAGGCCCGGCATGTCATCCGAGACACCCGGCGGCCATGGTCCGCCCCCTGGTCAGGCCCCGCCCCTCGGTGAGGGCGAGGCGGAGGATTTACTGCGCGGCATCTGCTTCAAGACGGGGCCCCCGCGCACGGTGGGGGTCGAGCTGGAATGGCTGCTGCACGACCGTGACCAACCGCATCGCACCGTCCCGCCCCACCTGCTGGAGGCGGCCGCAACGGCCGTCCGGGCGCTGCCCCTGAGCGCGGCGCTCACCTTCGAACCCGGCGGCCAGCTGGAACTCAGCTCGCGCCCCGCCCCTTCCCTGATGGCGTGTGTCGAGGACACCGCCGCCGATCTCACCGCCGTACGCGCCGCCCTCGACGGCCTTGGCCTGGCTCCGGCGGGCCTGGGCGTCGATCCCTGGCAGACACCGCGCCGGCTCCTGCGCGAGCCCCGGTACGAGGCCATGGAGACGGCCTTCGACCGGTGGGGCCCGGCCGGCCGCGCCATGATGTGCACCACCGCCTCGGTCCAGGTCTGCCTGGACGCCGGGGAGGAGGAGCCCGGCCCGCTCGGGTACGCGCGGCGCTGGCGGCTCGCCCATCTGCTGGGCGCCGTCCTCGTGGCGGCCTTCGCCAACTCGCCGTTCCGGGGAGGCGGGCCGACGCCCTGGCGGTCCGCCCGCCAGGCGCTGTGGGCCGGCCTGGACCCGAAGCGGACACTGGCCCCGGACGGGCTGCTGCCGCCCCGGGACGCCTGGGCCGCGCACGTCCTGGACACGCCCGTGCTGTGCGTACGGGGCGAGGCGCCGTGGCACGTGCCGGACGGGCTCACCTTCCGCGGCTGGATCCGGTCCGGGGCGACCGGGCGCAGCCCGGACCGGAGCGACCTCGACTACCACGTCACCACGCTGTTCCCGCCGGCCCGGCCGCGCGGGCACCTGGAGCTGCGCATGATCGACGCGCAGTCCGGCGACGACGGCTGGATCGTGCCCCTCGCGGTCACGACCGCCCTGTTCGACGACCCGGAGGCAGCGGAGACGGTGTACCGGACCGTGAAGCCGCTCGCCGAGACGGCCGGTGCGGAAGCCGCCCCGCGCAATCCGCTGTGGACCGCGGCCGCCCGCGACGGCCTGGCCGACCCGGAGCTGCGCCAGGCGGCGGACGCCTGCTTCCGGCTCGCCCTGGAGGCGCTGCCCCGGCTGGGCGCGAGCGTCGCGGTCCGGGACGCGGTCGCCGGCTTCCACGACCGCTTCGTCGCCCGGGGCAGATGCCCGGCCGACGACTTGCGGGATCTGCTCACCACGGGCGGGGCGCGCCGCCCGGCCCATCCGAAGGGGACCCTGTCATGACCGAATCCCCCGCGCCCCCGCACGCCGGGGACGCCGAGGCGCTGCGCGGGCACGCGCTCGCCGCGCTGCTCACCGCCCGCAGGCGCACCGCGCTCCTCACCGACAGCGTCGACGACCACGAACTGACCGCCCAGCACTCGCCGCTGATGTCGCCGCTGGTCTGGGACCTGGCGCACATCGGCAACCAGGAGGAGCTGTGGCTGCTGCGCGGTGTGGCCGGACGGGAGGCGATGCGCCCGGAGATCGACGGGCTCTACGACGCCTTCGAGCATCCGCGCGCCACCCGGCCGTCCCTGCCGCTGCTGGCGCCCGACGAGGCCCGCTCGTACGCCTCGGAGGTGCGCGGCAGGGCGTTGGACGTGCTGGAGTCCGCCCCGCTCGGTGACGGGCCCGCGCTGGTCAGGTCCGGTTTCGCCTTCGGGATGATCGCGCAGCACGAGCAGCAGCACGACGAGACGATGCTGATCACGCATCAGCTGCGGTCCGGCCCGGCCGCCCTGACGGCGCCGGAGCCGCCGCGCCCGGCGGCCGGCGCCCCGGCCCTGCCGGCGGAGGTCCTGGTACCCGGCGGCCCGTTCACCATGGGCACGTCGGCCGAGCCGTGGGCGCTGGACAACGAACGCCCCGCGCACCGGCGGGACGTTCCCGGGTTCGTCATCGACACGGCTCCGGTGACGTGCGGCGCGTACCGGGCGTTCGTCGAGGACGGCGGTTACGGCGAGCGGCGCTGGTGGGCGCCCGAGGGCTGGGCGATGGTCCGGGAGCACGAGCTGGGCGCTCCGCTGTTCTGGCACCAGGAGGCCGGGCAGTGGCTGCGGCGGCGTTTCGGGGTGACCGAGCCGGTGCCGGACGACGAGCCGGTGGTGCACGTCAGCTGGTACGAGGCCGACGCCTACGCGCGCTGGGCGGGCCGAAGGCTGCCGACCGAGGCGGAGTGGGAGAAGGCGGCGCGCCACGATCCCGTCTCCGGGCGCTCGCGCCGCTATCCGTGGGGCGACGAGGACCCGACGCCGGAGCGGGCCAATCTGGGGCAGCGCCATCTGCGGCCCGCGCCCGCCGGGGCGTACCCGGCCGGGCGGGCGCCGTGCGGGGCGGGTCAGCTGATCGGTGACGTGTGGGAGTGGACGGCGAGCGACTTCCTGCCGTACCCGGGGTTCGCGCCGTTCCCGTACCGCGAGTACTCGGAGGTTTTCTTCGGTCCGGAGCACAAGGTGCTGCGGGGCGGCTCGTTCGCGGTGGACGCGGTGGCCTCCCGGGGCACGTTCCGCAACTGGGACCTGCCGGTCCGGCGGCAGATCTTCGCCGGGTTCCGTACCGCGAGGGACCTCTGATGTGCCGGCACATCGCCTACCTGGGGCCGCCGGTCGCCCTGGGCGAGGTGCTGTCACGACCGGCGCACTCCCTGGTGCGGCAGTCCTGGGAGCCCCGCCGCCAGCGCCACGGCACGGTCAACGCGGACGGTTTCGGGGTCGGCTGGTACGCGGAGGGCGACCCGGTTCCGGGCCGCTACCGGCGCCAGGGCCCCGTCTGGGGCGACCAGACCTTCGCCGATCTGGTCCGGGTGGTCCGCAGCCACGCCCTGCTCGCCGCGGTCCGGGACGCGACCGGCACCGATCCGGACGGCGAGGCGGCCGCGGCGCCGTTCGCCGCGGACCAGGTGCTGTTCAGCCACAACGGCGCGGTGCTGGGCTGGCCCGGTTCGATGGCGTCCGTGGCGGCCACCCTGCCCCCGGCCGAGCTGCTGCGGCTCGCGGCGCGCAGCGACTCCGCCCTGGTGTGGGCCCTGGTGCGGCACCGGCTCGCGACCGGCGACCCGCTCGCGCAGGCCGTGGCGGACACGGTGCCCGAGGTGGCGGAGGCGGCGCCGGGCTCCCGGCTCAACCTGCTGCTGACCGACGGCCGCACCATCGTGGCGACCGCCTGGGGCGACACCCTGTGGCATCTCACCGAGCCCGGCCGGCGCACGGTCGTCGCCTCGGAGCCGTACGACGACGACCCCCGCTGGTACGAGGTACCCGACCGCACCCTGCTGACCGCGACCGCCGGCGACGTCCTGCTGACCCCGCTGAAGGAGCCCCGCACGTGAGTCCCTTCCTGCTGACCCGCACCCTGCCCGAGGACGCGACGGACGCGGCGCTGCGCGCCGATGTCCTGCACGGCCTGTCCCGGCGCCCGAAGACGCTGCCGCCCAAGTGGTTCTACGACGCCCGGGGCAGCGAACTGTTCGAGGAGATCACCCGTCTGCCCGAGTACTATCCGACGCGCGCCGAGCGGGAGATCCTGATCGACCGGGCGGGCGAGATCGCCGCAGCCTCCGGCGCCCGCACCCTGGTCGAGCTGGGTTCCGGCTCGTCGGAGAAGACCCGGTATCTGCTGGACGCCCTGACGGATCTGCGCAGTTACGTGCCGGTCGACGTCAGCGAGAGCGCGCTGCGCGGCGCGGCGGACGCCCTGCTGAAGGAGCGGCCGGGGCTGTCCGTGCACGCGCTGATCGCCGACTTCACCGCCGGGCTGTCGCTGCCGGACACGCCCGGGCCCCGGCTGGTGGCGTTCCTGGGCGGCACCCTCGGCAACCTCCTGCCGGGTGAGCGGTCGGTGTTCCTGAAGTCGGTACGCGATCTGCTGGTGCCCGGGGACACGCTGCTGCTCGGCACGGATCTCGTGAAGGACGAGGAGGTGCTGGTCGCGGCGTACGACGACGCGGCGGGGGTGACGGCGGCGTTCAACCGCAACGTGCTGTCGGTCGTCGACCGGGAGCTGGGCGCGGACTTCGCCCCGGAGGATTTCGCGCATGTGGCGCGGTGGAATCCGCAGGAGGAGTGGATCGAGATGCGGCTACGGGCCCGCCGGTCCCTGACGGTGAAGATTCCGGAACTGGATCTGGTGGTGCCCTTCGAGGCGGGTGAGGAGCTGCGCACCGAGGTGTCCGCGAAGTTCCGCGAGGACGGGGTGCGCGGCGAGCTGGCCGGGGCCGGGCTCCGCCTGGCGCACTGGTGGACCGACAGCGAGGGCAGGTTCGCGCTGTCCCTGTCCACGGTGGACTGACCGGGACGGTACGGGTACGGGGCCGGTGGTGTCCGGTCCCGTACCCGTACCGGAGGTCAGCTGCCGGCGAGCACCGCGGTGATCTTCTCGGAGGCCGTCTTCGCCTCGGTCGCCGGGTCACCGCCCTGGAGGACCGCCGTCATGTACGACTTGATCGGGTTGTCGGCCTCGACCGCGGCCCACTGCGGGGAGTTGGGCGTGGCGTGGCCCTGCGCCGCGCCCTCGGCCATCGCGGCGGTGCTCTCTTCGCCCTCGATGACATGGGCCAGGGAGGGCTTGTTGGGCACGTAGCTCATCGTCTTGGCGAGGTCCTCCTGCCACGTGGCCCCGGCCAGCGCCTTGATGACCTCGTAGGCGGCGGCGCGCTGGTCGGACTTCTGCGGCACGATCAGGTCGGAGCCGCCGGTGAACACCGAGCCGGGCGTCTTGGCGGACTTGCCGGGAATCGGGAAGTAGCCGAGCTTTCCCTTGAGTTCCGGGTTCTTCTTCTCGATCAGGGTCGCCGTGCTGGGGGTGGAGATGATCTGGGCGACATTCCCCTCGGCGAACACATTGGCCTGCGGGGGCTTTTCCTCGTCGGCGTCCTTGGGCCCGTCGCCCAGCGCCTGGAGTTCGGAATAGAACTGCATGCCCTTGAGCGCGGCGGGCGTGTCGAGAGTTCCCTCCCAGTCGCCTTCCTCCTCGCTGGCGAGCTGCCCGCCCTCGTCCCAGATGAACCCGGCGAGGACGTACCAGTTCTGCCCCGGCAGGTACATGCCCTGGATTCCGTCGCGGTTCAGTTTCTGGGTGTCGGTGATCCACTGCGCGCGCGTCTTCGGCGGGTTCTTGATACCCGCGTCCTCGAAGATGTCCTTGTTGTAGATCACCACGCGGTTGGCCGCGTACCACGGGATGCCGTACTGGACGCCGCCGATGCTCCCCGGCTCGGCGAGACCGGGCAGCCAGTCCTCTCGTCCCAGGTCACGCATGGATTCGAGGGTGAGGTCGCGCAGATTGCCGCTGTCGGCGTACTGGGCGACCTGGGTGTTGCCGACCTCGATGACGTCGGGAGTGTCCTTGCCGGCGAGTGCCTCCAGGACCTTGGGGCCGATGCCGCCCCATTCCTGGATCTTGAACTCCAGTTCGACCGAGGAGTGCTCGTCCTCGTACGACTTCTTGAAACGGTCCAGGAAGTCGGCGGTGACGCTGTCCTTCATCAGCCAGATCGTGACCTTCTTGTCACCGGAGCCGCCAGTTCCGGGGATCACTCCGCAGCCACCCAGCGCAGCAGTGGAAACAAGGGCGACAGCTCCGACGAGCATGCGGTTTTTCACGGTTCACCTTCTGCGGAACGGCAGGACGAAATTTGCGGACCCGGTGTGGGGGACTGCGGGCTGCGCTCGCACGGGCGTGGCTGGATTTTGGTATGGACCAATACTTTGGTCAAGCGGCGTTCCGGACAGGCGCGGTGTCCGCGACCTCTCGCGAACCGGGCCGAGGTAGGGCACCTTGGTAAGGACGAGAGGAGACAAACCGTGTCAAATCACACGTATCGTGTCACCGAAATCGTAGGAACCTCCCAGGAGGGCGTGGACGAGGCGATTCGCAACGGTGTCGCAAGAGCCTCGGAAACGTTGCACAATCTCGACTGGTTCGAGATCACCCAGGTGCGCGGGCAGATCGAGGACGGCCGAATCGCGCACTACCAGGTCGGCCTGAAAGTGGGCTTCCGGCTCGACGACCCGAAGTGACGCGCCGACTCGTCACCCCGCGCGAGGGCGACCGGTTCAGGTGCGCCCCTCGCGCTCCTGCGCGTCCCTCAGCGCGGGCGAGGCCGGGGTCCAGCGGGCGCGCACGACGGTGAATCCGGCCAGCTCGGCGGCGTCGCAGACCAGTTCGTCGTCGTCCACGAGCATGCGCACGGTACGGTCGCGGCCGAGTCGCTCCAGGATCTCCAGCTTGGTCCGGCGCGCCGGCCGGCGGTCGTCGTTGCGCCGCATGTGCAGCCGCCCCTCGGGCAGCCCCTGCCGGGCCAGCCAGGCCACGGTGTCCTTGCGGCACCGCTCCGGCCGCCCGGTGAGGTAGACGATCTCGCACTCCTCGGCGCTGCTCAGCGCGAGCCGTACGCCCTCGTCCAGCGGCGGGTCGTCCACGGCTGCGGCGAAGAAGGCGGCCCAGTTCCGGCGGCCCTCCAGATGGTGCTGGCGGTGCGCGGTGTCGGCGAGCGTACCGTCAAGATCGAACACGGCCACCGGCCGGACGTCGTTTCTCATGCGGCCAGCAAACCAAGCGGCGGCGCCATCCGGCGAACCGGCACGACCACCGGCCGGCCGACCCGCACCGAGTACGGAGACCCCTCCCCCATGACCTCGCCCCACGATCCGTACGTCCGGGTCCGAGGCGCCCGCGAGCACAACCTGCGGAACGCCGACGTCGACATCCCCCGCGACACCCTCACCGTCTTCACCGGCGTCTCCGGCTCCGGCAAGTCCTCGCTGGCCTTCGGCACGATCTACGCGGAAGCCCAGCGGCGCTACTTCGAGTCCGTGGCCCCCTACGCCCGGCGGCTGATCCATCAGGTCGGCGCGCCTGCCGTCGGCGAGGTGACCGGGCTGCCGCCGGCCGTCTCGCTGGAGCAGCGCAGATCGGCGCCGGGCGCCCGGTCGTCCGTGGGCACGGTGACCACGCTCTCCAACTCGCTGCGGATGCTGTTCTCACGGGCCGGGGACTATCCGGAGGGCGCCGAGCGGCTGGACTCGGACGCGTTCTCGCCGAACACCGCCGCCGGGGCGTGCCCCCGCTGCCACGGCCTCGGCCGGGTCCACCGCACCAGCGAGGAACTGCTGGTCCCGGACCCGGAGCTGTCGATCCGGGAGGGCGCGATCGCCGCCTGGCCGGGGGCCTGGCAGGGCAAGAATCTGCGCGATGTGCTGGACGCCCTCGGCTACGACGTGGACCGGCCGTGGCGGGAACTGGCCCCGGCCGACCGGGAGTGGATCCTGTTCACCGACGAGCAGCCGGTGGCGACCGTCCATCCGGTGCGCGAGGCGGGGCGCATCCAACGGCCCTACCAGGGCACGTACATGAGCGCGCGGCGGTACGTCATGCACACGTTCGCCGACTCGAAGAGCGCCACCCTGCGGGCGAAGGCCGAGCGCTTCCTGACCAGCGAGCCCTGTCCGGTGTGCGGGGGCAGCAGGCTGCGGCCGGAGGCGATGGCCGTCACGTTCGCGGGGCGCACCATCGCGGAGCTCGCGGGCCTGGCGCTCACCGAACTCGCCGGCGTGCTCGCGGCGGCGGGCGGCGACGGAACCGCCCGGGTGCTGACGGCGGACCTGCTCGCCCGCATCGGGACCGTCACCGAACTGGGCCTCGGCTACCTGAGCCTGGATCGCACGGCGCCCACGCTCTCCTCCGGCGAACTCCAGCGGCTGCGCCTGGCGACCCAGCTGCGCGCGGGGCTCTTCGGCGTGGTGTACGTCCTGGACGAGCCGTCCGCCGGTCTGCACCCGGCGGACACCGAGGCGCTGCTCGCGGTACTGGGGCGGCTGAAGGAGGCCGGGAACACGGTCTTCGTGGTGGAGCACCAGATGGACGTGGTGCGGCAGGCGGACTGGCTCGTGGATGTCGGGCCACTGGCCGGTGAGCACGGCGGCCGGGTGCTGCACAGCGGGCCGCCCGCCGGGCTCGCCGGGGTCGTGGAGTCGGCCACCCGGCGCTTCCTCTTCCCGGACGCGCCGCCCCCGCCGCGCGAGGTCCGCGCGCCCTCGGGGTGGCTGCGGCTGCACGGGGTGGAGCGGCACAACGTGCGCGGGGTGGACGCGGCGTTCCCGCTGGGCGTGTTCACGGCGGTGACCGGGGTCTCCGGCTCCGGCAAGTCGACGCTGGTGGGGCAGGTGCTCGCGGGTGCGCTCGCGGACCGGCGCGGCGCCGGGCCGGACTCCGGCGAGCGGGAGCAGGTGGTGACCGGATACGCCCGCGCCGAGGGGCTGGACGCGGTGGACCGGCTGGTGCAGGTGGACCAGCGGCCCATCGGGCGTACGCCGCGCTCCAACCTGGCGACGTACACCGGCCTGTTCGACGTGGTGCGCAAGCTGTTCGCGGCCACGCCCCTGGCGCGGGAGCGGGGGTACCGGGCCGGGCGGTTCTCGTTCAACGTGCCCGGCGGGCGGTGCGAGACGTGCCAGGGCGAGGGGTTCGTCTCGGTGGAGCTGCTGTTCCTGCCGAGCACGTACGCGCCCTGCCCGGACTGTCACGGCGCGCGGTACAACCCGGAGACGCTGGATGTCACGCTGCGCGGGCTGGACATCGCCCAGGTGCTGGACCTGACCGTGGAGTCGGCGGCCGGGTTCTTCGCGGAGACCCCGGCCGCCGCGCGCAGCCTGGGGACGCTGCTGGACGTGGGGCTCGGCTATCTGCGGCTCGGGCAGCCCGCGACGGAGCTGTCCGGCGGCGAGGCGCAGCGGATCAAGCTGGCGGCGGAGCTCCAGCGGACGCGCCGGGGGCACACGCTGTACCTGCTGGACGAGCCGACGACGGGGCTGCATCCGGCCGATGTCGAGGTGCTGATGCGCCAGTTGCACGGGCTGGTGGACGCGGGTTCCACGGTGGTGGTCGTGGAGCACGACATGGCCGTGGTCGCGGGGGCGGACTGGGTGGTCGACCTCGGCCCGGACGGCGGTGACCGGGGCGGCCGGATCGTGGCCGAGGGGCCTCCGGTGGAGGTGGCGCGGGCGCCCGGGAGCCGTACGGCGGGGTACCTGCGGGCGGCCCTGGGACTTGCCTGACCGGTCGGCCGGCCTCAACTCGCGTGAAGACCGGACGGGTTGACGGCTGGTGCGGGCAAGGGAAATGAAACAGTAAAGAATGTTGACAGTTATCTGGTCCATACCAATCATGGGCATGCCACACGGTCGTTCGCAGCCGTGCGGCATGTGACCCCGGCCGGGAATCACAGGAACGGGCCGCGCCCCTCACCGGGCGCGGCCGAGCCGTGCATCCGCCCGTCGTCCCACCCCGCTGGGAGCTTCCCCATGAGACGTCCAAGAACTGTCGGCGCCGTCCTGAGCGCCTTGGCCACCGCCGTCGCGTCCGCAGGTCTGGTCCTCGGATCAGGCGCCGGCGCGCAGGCCGCCACCACCGCCGCCACCCCCATGCCCGCGCACGTCTTCGCCCCGTATTTCGAGGCGTGGAACGGCGACAGTCCGGCCGCGCTCGCCCAGGCGTCCGGTGCCAAGTACCTGACCATGGCCTTCATCCAGACGGAGTCCCGCGGCTCCTGCACCCCGTACTGGAACGGCGATTCGGGTATGCCGATCGCCCAGTCCGAGTTCGGCGCCGACTTCACCACGATGCGGTCGCGCGGCGGCGACGTGATCCCGTCGTTCGGCGGCTACACCGCGGACAACACCGGAACCGAGATCGCCGACAGCTGCACCAGCGTGGACTCGATCGCCGCCGCGTACGAGAAGGTCATCACGACCTACGACGTGTCCCGCCTCGACATGGACATCGAGGACAACTCGCTGACGAACAGCGCCGGCATCGACCGCCGCAACAAGGCGCTCAAGAAGGTCCAGGACTGGGCCGCCGCCAGTGGGCGCCCGCTCCAGATCTCGTACACCCTGCCCACCACCACGCACGGGCTCGCCGAGTCCGGGCTCGCGGTGCTGGAGAACGCGGTGTCCAACGGCACCAAGGTCGACGTCGTCAACCTCATGACGTTCGACTACTACGACGGCGCCGCGCACGACATGGCCAAGGACACCCAGACGTCCATCACCGGGCTGAAGGGCCAGCTGGCCTCGCTGTACCCGTCGAAGACCGACGCCCAGCTGTGGGGCATGACCGGCATCATCGAGATGCCCGGCATCGACGACTACGGACCGGCCGAGACCTTCACCACGGCCAACGCGCCCGTGGTGTACGACTGGGCCGTCTCCAAGGGCGTCAACACCCTGTCGTTCTGGGCGCTCCAGCGCGACAACGGCGGCTGCCCCGGCACCGGCGGGAGCGACACCTGCTCCGGCATCGCGCAGGACACCTGGTACTTCACCCACACCTTCGCCCCGTTCACCGGCGGCGGCAGCGGCCCGGTGACCGACGACTACTCGGTGGCCGTGACCCCCTCCTCGGCCACGGTCGAGCCGGGCAGGTCGACGACCGCCACCGTGAAGACCGCGGTGACCTCGGGAGCCGCCAAGACGGTCGCGCTGACCACCAGCGGCACCCCGGCCGGGGTGACCGCCACGCTCAGCCCGACCTCGGTGACGGCGGGCGGCTCCGCCACGCTGACGCTCAGCGCCTCGGCGTCGGCGGCCCCCGGCACCTACACCGTCAGGGTGACCGGCACCTCCGGCACCCTCAGCCACGCGGCCCCGTTCACCCTGACGGTGCCCGGTGCCGGCGGTGGCACGGGGTCGCTGGTCAACGGTGACTTCGAGACCGGCGCGCTGGGCCCCTGGACCTGCCAGTCCGGTGGCGCGGTCGTCTCCTCGCCGGTGCACGGCGGTGCGCACGCGCTGTCCGTCGCGGCCACCTCGTCGCAGACCGGCGAGTGCGCCCAGACGCTCAACCTCTCCCCCAAGACCACGTACACCCTCCAGGGTTACGTCCAGGGGAACTACGCCTACCTCGGCGTCCGGGGCGGCGCGACGGCGAGCACCTGGGGCCTGTCGAGCGGCTACACCAAGCAGTCGGTGACCTTCACCACCGGTTCCAGCGGCTCGGTCACGGTCTACCTGCACGGCTGGTACGGCCAGGGCACGGTGTACGGGGACGACCTCTCCGTGACCAAGTCCTGACCGCGTGGGGCCCCGGAGGCGGGCGGCCTCCGGGGCCCTCGGCGGTGCGCCGGCTCAGCGGCGGGCCTTGCGGGTCGCCCGCAGCCACTCCTTGTTCATGGCCGAGATCGACGGCAGCGGGATGCCCTTGGGGCAGGCGGTGGCGCACTCACCGGTGAGCGTGCAGCCTCCGAAGCCCTCGCTGTCCATCTGCTCCACCATGTCGAGCACCCGGGTCTCCCGCTCGGGGGCGCCCTGCGGGAGCACGTTGAGGTGGTTGACCTTCGCCGAGGTGAAGAGCATCGCCGAACCGTTGGGGCAGGCCGCGACACAGGCACCGCAGCCGATGCACTCGGCGTGCTCGAAGGCGAAGTCGGCGTCCGGCTTCGGCACCGGTGTGGCGTGCGCGTCGGGGGCCGTACCGGTGGGGGCGGAGATGTAGCCGCCGGCCTGGATGATCCGGTCGAAGGCCGAGCGGTCCACGACCAGGTCCTTGACGACCGGGAAGGCCGAGGCGCGCCAGGGTTCGATGTCGATGGTGTCGCCGTCGTGGAAGGCGCGCATGTGGAGCTGGCAGGTCGTGGTCCGCTCCGGGCCGTGCGCGTCGCCGTTGATGACGAGGCTGCACGCGCCGCAGATGCCCTCGCGGCAGTCGTGGTCGAAGGCGACGGGGTCGTCACCGGCGAGGATCAGTTCCTCGTTGAGGGTGTCGAGCATCTCCAGGAACGACATGTCCTGCGAGATGCCGTCCACCTCGTACGTGGACATGGCGCCGGGGGCGTCGGCGTTCTTCTGGCGCCAGACGCGCAGGGTGAGCTTCATGCGTAGCTCCGCTGAGTGGGGTGGACGTACTCGAAGACGAGGTCTTCCTTGTGCAGGACGGGGGCCTCGCCGGTGGCGGTGAACTCCCAGGCGGCGCCGTAGGAGAACTCCTCGTCGCGCCGGGCGGCCTCGCCGTCCGGGGTCTGGGACTCCTCGCGGAAGTGGCCGCCGCAGGACTCGGCGCGGTGCAGGGCGTCGAGGCACATGAGCTCGGCGAGCTCCAGGTAGTCCACGATGCGATTGGCCTTCTCCAGCGACTGGTTGAGCTCGTCGCCGGTGCCGGGCACCTTGATGCGGCGCCAGAACTCCTCGCGGATCAGCGGGATCCGGGCGAGCGCGGTGCGCAGCCCCTCCTCGTTGCGGGCCATCCCGCAGTACTCCCACATGAGTTCGCCGATCTCGCGGTGGAAGGAGTCGGGGGTGCGGTCGCCGTCGACGGCCAGCAGCAGGTTGAGCCGGTCCTCGGTCTCGGCGACGGCCTCCTCCACGGCGGGGTGCGAGGCGTCGATGTCGTCGTGGTGCGGGTTGCGGGCGAGGTAGTCGTTGATGGTGGACGGCAGGACGAAGTAGCCGTCGGCGAGCCCCTGCATCAGCGCGGAGGCACCGAGGCGGTTGGCGCCGTGGTCGGAGAAGTTGGCCTCGCCGATCGCGAAGAGTCCCGGGATCGTGGTCTGGAGGTCGTAGTCGACCCAGAGTCCGCCCATCGTGTAGTGCACGGCCGGGTAGATCCGCATCGGCGTCACGTACGGGTCCTCGGCGGTGATCCGGGCGTACATGTCGAAGAGGTTGCCGTACTTCTCCTCGACCTTGGCCCGGCCCATCCGCCCGATGGCCTCGGCGAAGTCCAGGTAGACGCCCTGGCCGCCGGGGCCGACACCGCGCCCCTCGTCACAGACGTTCTTCGCGGCGCGGGAGGCGATGTCGCGGGGCACCAGGTTGCCGAAGGAGGGGTACTGGCGCTCCAGGTAGTAGTCGCGCTCGTCCTCGGGGATCTCGTTCGCGGGACGGGTGTCGCCCTTGGCCTTCGGAACCCAGATGCGGCCGTCGTTGCGCAGCGACTCGCTCATCAGCGTCAGCTTGGACTGGTGGTCGCCGGTGCGCGGGATGCAGGTGGGGTGGATCTGGGTGAAGCAGGGGTTCGCGAAGTAGGCGCCGCGCCGGTGGGCCCGCCAGACGGCGGTGGCGTTGGAGTTCATCGCGTTGGTCGACAGGTAGAAGACGTTCCCGTAGCCGCCGCTGGCCAGGACCACGGCGTCGGCGAAGTAGGTGTCGGTCTTCCCGGTGACGAGGTCGCGGGCGACGATGCCGCGCGCCCGGCCGTCGACGACGATCAGGTCGAGCATCTCGGTACGGGGGTGCAGCTCGACGTTGCCGGCGGCGATCTGCCGGGACAGCGCCTGGTAGGCGCCGAGGAGCAGTTGCTGTCCGGTCTGGCCGCGCGCGTAGAAGGTGCGGGAGACCTGCACGCCGCCGAAGGAGCGGTTGTCGAGGAGGCCGCCGTACTCGCGGGCGAAGGGGACGCCCTGCGCGACGCACTGGTCGATGATCTCGACGGAGATCTGGGCGAGCCGGTGCACGTTGGACTCGCGGGAGCGGAAGTCGCCGCCCTTGACCGTGTCGTAGAAGAGGCGGTGCACCGAGTCGCCGTCGTTGCGGTAGTTTTTGGCGGCGTTGATGCCGCCCTGCGCGGCGACGGAGTGGGCGCGGCGGGGCGAGTCCTGGAAGCAGAACTGGACGACGTGATAGCCCTGTTCGGCCAGGGTCGCGCCGGCCGAGCCGCCGGCCAGGCCGGTGCCGACGACGATGACGGTGTGCTTGCGCCGGTTGGCGGGGTTGACCAGTCTGGCCTCGAAGCGGCGGGTGTCCCAGCGCTCCGCGACGGGGCCGGTGGGGGCCTTGGTGTCGGCGACGGGTTCGCCGGTCGTGTAATGCGTGTAGTCGTTCATGTCAGCTCACGACTCCGGTCATGACGGCGACGGGTACGGAGATGAAGCCCACCGTCAGCACCAGCGCGAGGACGTTGGCGAGGGTCTTCAGGGCGCGGTCGCGGCTCGCGCGGCCGGCGCCGAGGGTCTGCGCGGCGCTCCAGAACCCGTGCTGGACGTGGAGCCCCAGGGCGAGCATCGCGACGATGTAGATGGCATTGCCGTACCAGGTGGAGAAGGTATCGATGACGTTCTGGTACGGGTGGCCGGACTGGAAGCCGCCGGAGTGCACGGTGCCGGTCGTCAGGTCCAGGATGTGCCAGACGATGAACAGCCCGAGGATGACCCCGCCGTAGCGCATGGTGCGGGTGGCATAGCTCGCGCGCGGCCGCTTGTGCACGTACCTGCTGGGCCGGGCCCGCAGATCGCGCCTGCTGAGCTGGTACGCGGAGACCGCGTGCAGCACCACGGCGGCGACGAGCACCACGCGCACGATCCACAGCGCCCACTCGTGGTGCAGGAACGGCTCGCCCATCACGCGCAGCCAGTGCGCGTAGCCGTTGAACTCGCCGGCCCCGAAGAAGATCTTCAGGTTTCCGACCATGTGGACGACCAGGTAGAGGAGCATGACCAGGCCGCTGACGGCCATGATCGCCTTCTTGCCGACGGTCGAGCCCCAGAGCGTACGCGTCATGGACGGCCGTCGGTCCGTCCGGGTTGCCAATGCCATGGACACGACGCTAGGGCCGGAGGACCCGATCAGTCCAAGTCATGGAACAGCTGATCTCCATAGCCCCTGCCTATGAGGCGGGGTAGCGTGGGGTGATGCAGTTCCAGCAGCTCACCTATTTCGTGGCCGTCGCCGAGGCCCGGCACTTCACCCGCGCCGCCGAGGAGGTGCACGTCTCGCAGCCCTCGCTCTCCCAGCAGATCCGGGCCCTGGAGAACGAGCTGGGCGCCGAACTGTTCAGCCGGGCACGCGGCAACATCGCCCTGACGGACGCGGGCGAGGCGCTGCTCCCGCTGGCCCGGCGCATCCTGGCCGACGCCGACACGGCGCGCCACGAGGTGCAGGAGCTCGCCCAGCTGCGCCGGGGGCGGGTGAGGCTGGGGGCGACGCCCAGTGTGTGCACGGGTCTGCTGCCGGAGGTACTGCGCGCCTTCCACGACCTGCACCCGGGCATCCAGCTGCTGCTGGAGGAGGGCGGCTCGCACGATCTCGTACGGGAGCTGGCGCGCGGGGCGCTCGATCTGGCTCTGGTGGTCCTGCCGTTGCCGGCCGCGTCACCGGCGCTGACCACCGTCGAGCTGCTTCAGGAGGACCTGGTCGTCGTCTCGTCGGCGCAGCGCCCCCGGCCGGGCCGGGGCGGGCGGGTCCGGATCGCGGATCTGGAGGGCGAGCCGCTGGTGATGTTCCGGCACGGCTACGACCTGCGGGAGCTGACGGTGGCGGCCTGCCGTGCGGAGGGCTTCGAGCCGTCGTTCACGGTGGAGGGCGGCGAGATGGACGCGGTGCTCGGCTTCGTCCGCGCGGGCCTGGGCATCGCGGTCGTCCCGGCCATGGTCGCGGCCCGGTCCGGTGCCGACCTGCGGACCACCCCGCTGGCCCGGCCCGGGCTGCGCCGCACCATCGCGCTGGCGCATCGCAGCGACGTGGCCCCGCCGCGCGCGGCCCGCGAGCTCCAGCGGGTCCTGCTGGCGGGGCGGGCGACGGGCGCGGCGAGCCCTTGAGGCCCACCGCGCCCGCCCGGCTCACACCGCGTCGGCCAGCAGCAGCGAGTGGATGCGGTCCGGGGCACCGGGGCGGGCGTAGTACCAGCCCTGGGCCGTGTCGCAGCCCAGCTGCCGCAGCTGCTCGGCCTGGGCGGCCGTCTCGACGCCCTCCACGGTGACCGCCAGGTCGAGGCTGTGCGCGAGCGAGACGATCCCCTCCACGATCTTCAGGTCGACCGGGTCCGCCGGATGGTGCTGCATCCCCTGGGTGAAGGACCGGTCCAGCTTCAGCACGCTCACCGGCAGCCTGCGCAGGTTCGCGAGGTTGGAGTAGCCGGTGCCGAAGTCGTCCAGCGCGATGTCGACGCCCATCTCGGCTAGCTGGCGCAGCGGCTTCAGCACGTCCTCGTCGGCCCCGATGAGCGCCGACTCGGTGACCTCCAGGCAGAGCGCGCCCGCTTCGAGCCCGGAGCGCTCCAGGACCTCGACGGTCTCCGCGACGAGCTGCGGGTGGTGCAGCTGGGCCGGCGAGAGGTTGACGTTGATCCGCAGCGGGCCGCCGTCGGTGTGCCGTTCCTGCCAGAAGTTGGCCTGCCGAACCGATTCCTCCAGGACCCAGCGGCCGAGCGGCACGATGAGCCCGGTGTGCTCGGCCAGCGTGATGAACCGGTCGGGTCCCAGCACCCCGTGCTGCGGATGGCACCAGCGCACCAGGGCCTCCGCGCCGTGCACCGTACCGTCGCCCAGGTGCACCAGCGGCTGGTACTCGATGAAGAACTCACCGCGTTCCAGGGCGGCCGGCAGCGCCGTGGTGAGGCCGTGCCGGGTGATGGCCCGGGCGTCCGCCTCGGCGTCGGCCAGCTCGAAGCGGTTGCCGCCCGCGGACTTGGCCCGGTACATGGTGATGTCGGCGCTGCGCAGCACCTCGGCGGCACTGCGTTCCCCGGCGGGGCCCTCGACGACGCCGATCGAGCCGCGCACCGTCAGCTCGCGCCCGTCGATCCGGATGGGTGTGCCGAGGACGCCGAGGATGCGGCAGGCGAGTTCGTCCACCTCGGCGGGGCTGTCGAAGCTCGTCGTGAGCGCCACGAACTCGTCACCGCCGAGCCGGGCGACCATCTCGCCGGAGGCGGTCACGCAGCTCTGGAGGCGGTCCGCGACCTCCACGAGCAGCCGGTCGCCCGCCGCGTGGCCGAGGCTGTCGTTGATCGCCTTGAAGCCGTCCAGGTCCAGGTAGCAGAGGCCGAAGCGGCTGTCGTCGCCGGATGAGAGCGCTTTCTCCAGGCGCTCGAAGAAGAGCGTCCGGTTGGGCAGGCCGGTGAGCGCGTCGTGGGTGGCCTCGTAGCGGAGGCGGAGGTTGAGCAGGCGGCGCTCGGTGGTGTCCTCCAGCAGCGCCAGCTGGTATTCGGGCCGCCCCTCGGCGTCGCGCAGCAGCGACACCGTCAGATTGGTCCACAGCACGGTGCCGTCGTTGCGGTAGTACGGCTTCTCGACCCGGTAGTGCTCGCGTTCGCCCCGTACCAGCTCGTTGTAGTACTTCCAGACCTGCGGCGAGTCCTCGGGGTGGACCCACTCGTTGACGCGGTGGCTCAGGACGTGGTTCTCCAGGCCGCCGAACATCCGGGTGAGGGTGTCGTTGACCTCCAGCACGTTGCCGTCGAGGTCGGCGATGCCGATGCCGATGGCCGCGTCCTTGAAGACGGCGCGGAACCGTGCCTCGGTGGCGTGCAGGGCCTGTTCGGCGTGGGAGCGGGCGGTGAGCGCCGAGCGGGCGATGGCCTCCTGCTCGGCCAGTGTCCGCTCGCGCAGGGCCTGCGTGAAGCCGGCGGCCACCGCGTGCTGGATGCGGGCGCAGCGGGACCGGCTGTCCTCGGTGGTCAGGGCCGCCGGTCCGTTGCTGCCGCAGTAGAGCACCAGGTACGAGTCGACCACGCCGAGCGTGGAGCTCAGCGCGTCCGGGTCGGTGCAGTGGGCGGCGACGAGCGCGCCCCCCACCCCGGTCGCCGCGGCCGCGTCGAACGGGCGGGCGTGCAGGGTCTCGCTGAGCGTACGGGCCAGCGGCAGCAGGTGCTGCTCGAATTCGGTCCGGGTCAGGGAGGTGGCCGTCGACGGGAAGATGGCCCGGCTCCAGATGGTGGCGAATCTCCGGAGCCGGTCCTCGGGGCCGTCGGGCGCCGCCTCCGGGGCGCCGGACGGCTGGGCGGGAATGCTCACGCCTTGCGTCCCACTCCCGCGATGCCCGAGAAGGCGTATGGGTCCTCGTTCTCGGGGGCCGCGGCGTTCTCGGGGCGCCATTCCGGCATCGCGACGAGGCCGGGCTCGACCAGCTCGTAGCCGTCGAAGAAGCGGGCGACCTCGTCGCGCGTGCGCATGATCAGGGGGTTGCGGATGTTCCGGTACACGCCGACCGCGCCGCCTGCCTCCTCGCGGCTCAGCGGAATGCCCTCGTACGCGGCGTGGGTGACGATCAGGAGGCTGCCCGGAGCGAGCATGTCGCGGAGGGCGGCGACGGCGCTCTGCGGGTCGTCGGCGTCCTCGATGAAGTGGAGGACGGCCACGAGCAGCAGCGCCACCGGGCGGTCGAAGTCGAGGAGTTTGCTCACCTCGGGGCTGTCCCGGATCTCCTGGGGGCGGCGCAGGTCGGCCGCGGCGATCGTGGCGCCGGCGTTGCCTTCGAGGACGGCCTGGCTGTGCGCGACGGCGACCGGGTCGTGGTCGACGTAGGCGACCTTGGCGGCGGGGTCGATCGCCTGGGCGACCTCGTGCACATTGCCGAAGGTGGGTATCCCGGAGCCGATGTCGAGGAACTGGCCGACGCCCTCGCTCAGCGCGTAGCGCACCGCGCGGCGCATAAAGGCCCGGTTCGCCTGCATGACCTTGGGAAGTCCCGGCATGAACTCCATGGCCTTCCGGGCCGCTTCCCGGTCCACCTCG
This sequence comes from Streptomyces sp. SAS_281, assembly GCF_052542855.1. Lineage (NCBI taxonomy): Bacteria > Bacillati > Actinomycetota > Actinomycetes > Kitasatosporales > Streptomycetaceae > Streptomyces > Streptomyces sp. SAS_281. Next base: position 2,753 of record NZ_JBMNDO010000120.1, on the reverse strand, counting down.
AAATTGTGCGAGCCGCCCAGATAGAAGTCATACATTCGGGACACGCTCGGCACCGAAATGTCAATGCCCTGCGGTGCCCAGGCGGGACGCTCCATCGATGTCTCCAACAAGTCGCCACGGCGATCCGGCCATGTCCATGGTCAGTGTGGACCAGAGGCTACTGATCGTCCGCCAAGAGAGCGAGCGGAAACGGAAATTAGCCGTCCGTTATTGGTCACACTCTCATGGCATGTGCAACCGAGTCGTCGCTGCCCGTCACATTCGCCGCGCGAGAGGGATCGAATAGTTCACTCCCGGACTACTTTGGCATGTCAGCGAAGTGCGCGTCGGCGGAGGCCGGGCACCATGTGCCCGCAGGGCCACGGACGTTGGCGTTCCCGGGCCGGGAGCCTCCGGAGCGGGGCGGGAGCGTCCGGGCGCTCGCGGACCGCCGCGCTCCTCCCCCTTGCCGCGCCGAGGCCGGGAATGCGCGGGACCGGTGACGCACCCTTTGGCGCCATTCCCGGGGAGGGGGTCGACAATCGGCCATTTCCGGAGACCGGGACCCGCATGCGCCTGTTCCATTTAACCGGCGCCAAACCCCGCGCACCCCAGGTCCCCTCCATCAGGCGAATCCGGAGGAGGTCCGGCGTGCCGCCGCACGGACCGGAACATGCTCCCGGTCGTGTACGGATCACTCTTCTGGCGGCTGGCCGCGGCGCTCGCGCTCACCTGGCTGCTGACCGCCCCCACCCCCGCGACCGCCGACAGCTGCGCGTACGCGTCCATCGGGGAGGACGACGGCGGAACGGCGGTGGCGGTCAGCGGCGACGACAGCTGTTTCGCCGGCCCTGAGCCGGAGCCCACTCCGACGCCCACACCGAAACCGAAGCCGCCCCCTCCGCCACCGCCGCCCCCGAAACCGGCACCGCCACCACCGCCTCCGCCACCCCCGGCACCCGAGCCCGAACCTGCGCCACCCCCACCGCCACCGCCGCCGCCTCCCCCGCCACCGGCCCCCGCCCCGGCCCCGAAGCCGAAGCCGAAGCCGAGCCCTTCGCCATCGGTGCGACCCTCGCCCTCCGTTCACATCGCGCTCCCCGCCTACCGCAGACCGGTACGGAAGGCGCCGCAGCGTCACACCTCCTTGGTCACGCTCACCTTGATGATCACGGCGCCCGCGGTGTTCGCCGTCGCCGTGCTGCGCCCCCGCTCCCGATGAATCCCGGAGACGCCCATGTCGGAATGGCTCGTCCTCACGCTCGCCATGGTCGCGGCCACCGCCGTCGTCCTGACCATCGCCGTTCTCAGCAACCGCAGACTCCCGGAGGACGACGACCCCTCCGAAACCCCCGACGTCATCGAGTACATGACGATGATGATCGGAGTGATCTACGCGATCGTGCTGGGTCTCGCCATCGCCGGCGTCTGGGAGGGCCGGAGCGCCGCGCAGGAGTACGTACGCCAGGAGGCCCAGGCCCTGCACGAGGTGAGCGCGCGCTCCGCCGTCTACCCGCAGGAGGTGCGCACCCGCATCCGGGCCGACGTCGACGCGTACGTGAGCTATGTGGTGCACGACGAGTGGCGGACGATGACCGAGCACGGGAGTCTCAGCGACCGCGGCACCGAGCTGCTGGACAAGGTACGCGCCGACGTCACGGACTACCGGCCGAAGACGGACCACGAGGGCGAGGCCTACCAGCCCCTGGTGGACCAGGTGGCCGCCGCCGACGACGCCCGCAGCTCACGGGGGCAGAGCGCGGGCGCGACCATGCCCGGGGTGGTGTGGTTCGGGCTGATCATCGGCGCCCTGGTGACCGTGGGGCTGATCTTCACCCTGCAGATCCGCCGGACGTTCCGGGAGCTCCTGCTCGCGGGGCTCTTCAGCGTGCTGATCGCCTTCCTCCTCTTCCTGATCTGGGACTTCGACTCCCCATTCGGACGCGGCTTCTCCGCCACCGCCGCCCCCTTCCTCGACCTCTTCCCAGGGGCGGCGGACGGTTGACCGAGGACCGGTGCGCCGCCCGGGGGACAGCGGTGCCCCATTCGCCGGACCCCGATCGCGGGCGAAATGCACCACTTCTAGCGTGGGCTGCATTCGAGGTGCATTTCTGACATTTTGTGGAAATCCGTTCCGCAGCTGCTCCTCGGGGACCCGGAGGACTCACCATGCGCGCAATACGTGTCGCCCCCGTCGCTCTGCTCGGCGCCGCCGCACTCGCCCTGACCGGCCCGGCCGTGACCGCGTACGCCGCGACCGCGGGCGGTCCGTCGGGCGGCGGGAACGGATACACCGTGACGCCGTCGGTGGTCGCGCCCGGGGGCAAGGTCACCCTGGCGGCCCGGGGTTGCTCGACGACGGCCACGGCGTCCTCGGGGGTGTTCGACACGGTCACCATCCCGATGAACGGCAGCGCCCAGGCCACCGTCGACTGGGACGCCAAGCCGGGCGCCGCCTACGAGGTGACGTTCATCTGCAACACCTCGCCCAGCTCCACGGCCAAGGTGAACCTCACCGTCAGCGCGGCCACGGGCACGCCCACCACGAGCTCGACCAGCACGGCGGCCGCCACGGCGTCGCCGGCCGGTGTGCAGGGCGGTCTGGGCGGCAGCATCGACAGCGTGAACGCCGGTGAGATCGTGGCGGGCACCGCGCTCGCCGTGGCCGCCGGGGCAGGTGTCGTGTTCTTCGTACGCCGCCGCAGGGAGAGCCACTCGCACTGACCGGTACGAGCGGAATGGGCAACGAGAGTCGCCCCGGGTCCTGAGATCGG
>NZ_JBMNDO010000011.1:7535-96184 GCF_052542855.1 Streptomyces sp. SAS_281 | reverse complement strand
CCCCCCCCCCCCCCCCCCCCCCCCCCCCCCCCCCCCCCCCCCCCCCCCCCCCCCCCCCCCCCCCCCCCCCCCCCCCCCCCCCCCCAGGGCGCCCAGCACCGGGGCGGGGGTGTCCTCGCGGAGGAAGCAGGTGAAGACGACTTCGTAGTGCAGGCTCATGGGCCGCATTGTGCCCGGCGGCGTCCGTCAGGCCTCGCGCACCGTCGCCAGCACCTCGTCGCGGACCCGGTGCATCAACTCCTCCGTGCGGGCCTCCACGTTGAGCCGCAGCAGCGGTTCCGTGTTGGACGGGCGGAGGTTGAACCACCAGTCCACGCCGCTGACGGTGAGTCCGTCCAGGGTGTCGGCCGACGCGTCGGGACGGGACTCCCACGCCGCGCGGACCGCGGCCGTACGGGCGGCCTGGTCGGTGACCGTGGAGTTGATCTCGCCCGACGCGGCGTACCGCTCGAAGCGACGGGTCAGCGCGGACAGCGGGCCGTCCTGGCCGCCGAGCGCGGCGAGGACGTGGAGCGCGGCCAGCATGCCCGTATCCGCGTTCCAGAAGTCGCGGAAGTAGTAGTGCGCGGAGTGCTCGCCGCCGAAAACGGCGCCGGTGCGGGCCATCTCGGCCTTGATGAACGAGTGGCCGACCCGCGTACGCACCGGTGTGCCGCCCGCCTCGCGGATCACCTCGGGCACCGCGCGCGAGGTGATCAGGTTGTGGATGACGGCCGCGCCGGGGTGCCGCGCCAGCTCCCGCGAGGCGACCAGGGCGGTGATCGCGGACGGCGAGACCGGGTCGCCGTTCTCGTCCACGACGAAGCAGCGGTCCGCGTCGCCGTCGAAGGCGAGCCCGAGATCGGCGCCCTCGGCGCGCACCCGTGCCCGGAGGTCCACGATGTTGGCCGGCTCCAGCGGATTGGCCTCGTGGTTCGGAAACGTACCGTCCAGCTCGAAGTACATCTCCACCACCGTCAGCGGCAGCCCCGCGAGCACCGTCGGCACCGTGTGGCCGCCCATGCCGTTGCCCGCGTCCACCACCACCTTCAGCGGGCGGATCGCGGACAGGTCCACCAAGGAGTGCAGATACGCGGCGTACCCGGCGAGGGTGTCGCGTCCCGAGACCGCGCCCGCGCGGGCGGCCGGGGCCGGGGCCCCGTGGTCCGTCCACCGCTCGACCAGGGCGCGGATCCCGGCGAGACCGGTGTCCTGGCCCACCGGCTCCGCACCGGCCCGGCACAGCTTGATGCCGTTGTAGCGGGCCGGGTTGTGCGAGGCGGTGAACATCGCACCGGCCAGCCCCAGCGAGCCCGACGCGTAGTAAAGCTGGTCCGTCGAGCACAGGCCGATTCCGGTGACGTCGGCACCCTGCGCCGTGGCGCCGCGCGCGAACGCGGCGGCCAGCCCCGGGGAGGAGGGCCGCATGTCGTGCCCCGTCACGATGGCCTCCGCACCGGTGACCCGGACGAACGCGGCACCGAACAGCTCCGCCGTCGTCTCGTCCCACTGGTCCGGCACCACGCCGCGTACGTCGTACGCCTTGACGAGCCCCGACAGGTCGGCCCGGGGCGTCGGTTCAGTCACGGGCGTCGTCATCGGTGTCTCCACGGGCGGAACGGGCGGTACGGGAAGAGGGCGGGGCGAGGAACCACACCGCGGTGTCGGGCGGCAGCGCGTCACCGTCGAGCGGTCCACTGCTGAGCAGCGGGCGGCCGGGCGTGCGCACGGGCGCGTCGCCCAGGTTGACGGCGCACACCAACTCCCCGCGCCGGAAAGCCAGGACGGGCGCGCCCGGCTCCGAGAGCCAGACGGGCGGCGCCGCCGGGTCCGGCGCCGGATGGGCGCGGCGCAGCCGCAACGCCGCCCGGTACAGGGCGAGCGTGGAGCCGGGGTCCGTCTCCTGCGCGGCGACGGTGAGACCGGCCCAGTCCGCGGGCTGCGGCAACCAGGTGGCCCCGGCGTCCGCCGTGGTAAAGCCGTACGGCGCCCGCGCGCCGGACCACGGCAGCGGCACCCGCGCCCCGTCGCGCCCGCGCTCGGTGCGACCGGAACGCTCCCACAGCGGGTCCAGGACGCGGTCGACGGGAACCTCGGCCTGGGGCAGGCCCAGCTCCTCGCCCTGGTACAGATACGCGGAGCCCGGCAGCGCCAGCATCAGCAGCGCGGCCGCGCGGGCCCGGGCCGGGGATCCGTACCGGGTGACCGGACGCACCGCGTCATGGCTGGAGAGCAGCCAGGTGACGGCCGCGCCCGGGACACCGAACGAGTCGTCGATGACGCGGCGCAGCTCGGCAGGTTCCCATGCCGCCTCCAGGAAGGCGAAGTTGAACGCCTGGTGCATTTCGTCGGGCCGGATGTAGCGGGCCAGCCGTGCCGGGTCGAAGACGGCCGACTCCGCGACCATCACCCGGTCCTGCGGCGCCACCGCCCCCGGCGGCGCCGGATGGGTGTCGAGCAGCGCCCGCCACTCGCGGTACAGCGGGTGCAGCTCCTCCTGGTCGTAGTACGGCATCAGGTGGTTGCGCAGCGGGTCGGTGTGCTGCCCGGGCCCCGCGTCCGGCAGGCCCTCCGCCTTGAACAGGGCGTGCGCCACGTCCACCCGGAACCCGTCCACACCCCGGTCCAGCCAGTGGCGCAGGACGTCCGTGAACGCGTCGCGCACCTTAGGGTCGCGCCAGTTCAGGTCGGGCTGCTCGGGTGCGTGCAGATGGCAGTACCACTCGCCGTCCGCGACCCGCGTCCAGGCGGGCCCGCCGAACGCCGACTGCCAGTCGTTCGGCGGCAGTTCGCCCGCCGCGCCCCGGCCCGCCCGGAACAGGTACATCTCCCGCTCCGCCGATCCCGGGCCCGCCGCCAGCGCGTCCAGGAACCACGGGTGGCGGTCCGACGTGTGGTTCGGCACGAGGTCCACGATGAGCTTGAGGCCCAGCTCATGGGCGCGCGCGGTCAGCCGTCCGGCGTCGGCGTCCGTCCCCAGGTCCGGGGCCACGCCCGTGTAGTCGGAGATGTCGTAGCCGCCGTCGGCCAGCGGGGACGGATAGAACGGCGTGCACCACACGGCGTCCGCGCCCAGGTCCCGGATGTGCTCCAGGCGCGCGGTCAGGCCGGGCAGGTCCCCGGTCCCGTCCCCGTCCGAGTCGGCGAAGGCCCGGGGGTACACCTCGTAGCAGACCATGTCCTGCCACCAGCTCATGCGGACACCCCTTCGAAGAGGCCGGGGGCGGGGGACAGGACACGCTGCTCGGTGCCGGTCGCGGCGGCGACCGTGGCCGCCTCGGCGACGGCGACCGCCGCGAAACCGCTCACGGGGCCGGCCACCGGTGGCCTGCCGGTCCGGGCCGAGCGCACCAGGTCGGCCATCGCCGCGCGCACGCTCTGCGCGTACACGTACGGCTTGCGCGGTTCGCCGCCGAGGTCCAGCACAGCGGTCACCCGGTGCGGGACGGTGCGCTCCTCGCCCCGGCCGCGGGCCGGCGCGGCTGACCCGGCGTCCCGCTCCACGCGCACGGTGATCCGCTCACCGCCGCCGGGCCGGAACCCCTCGACGGCCAGCAGGTCGTCCCGCAGCCCCGGCAGTTCCTCCCAGGCACGCGCGCCGTCCTCGTCCACCCATGCCGTGATCTCCGCGTGTACGGGGATCCAGCCGCTGATCCGCGACTCGGCGAACCCGTGGTCCAGGCGCATGAGCTGCCGCTCGGCGCGATGGGCGTGGGTGAAGGAGTGGAGGTGCGAGGCGAGCGCACCCCCGGGATGCACCACATCGGCGCCGACCATGTCGACCGGGCCGCCGGGGCGGCCGACCGCGGTGGCCCGCACACTCAGCGGATCGGTGCCGAGGAGGGCCCGGGCGGCGTCGAAGAAGTGGACGCCGTGCTCGATGAAGATGCCGCCGCTGTGCGCCGGGTCCCAGAACCAGTGGCCGGGGTCCAGGTCCTCGTCGGACGCGTCGTTCTCGAACAGGAACCGGCGCGGCGGTGCGAGCAGCCCTCGCCCGGTCAGCCGCTCCACCGCCCGCAGCAGCGGGTTGTAGCGCAGCACATGGTCCACGACGAGGGCCCGCCCGGCGCGGCGCGCCTCGTGGACGACCGCCGAGGCGTCCTCCGTCGTGGTGGCGAGAGGCTTCTCGCAGAAGACGTGGCGCCCCGCGCGCAGCGCGGCCGTGGCCATCGCCGCATGGGTCGCCGGCGGCGTGGCGATCAGGACCGCCGTCACATCGTCCCGCTCCAGCAGCTCGTCCAGCGAACCCAGCGCCGGGACGCCGTGCCGCTCACCGAGCAGCCCGGCCCGTTCGGGCGAGGGATCCGCGACCGCCGCGAGCCGCAGACCGGGCAGCCCGGCGATCGCGTCCAGCACGAACTCCGCGAACCCGCCGCAGCCGGCCAGGCCGATACCCAGGGCGCCGTCCGTCATGCCGTGCGCTCCAGGAGGGCCACGCCGATGTGCGCGTCGGCCATGCCGTAGAACACGTACAGCTCGCCGTCGATCTCCTCGACGGCGGTCGGGAAGACGACGTTCGGGACGGTGCCCGAGCGCTCCTCCTCGGTCTCCGGCGCCATCAGCGGCTGGTCCGAGCGCGCGATGACGCGGGACGGGTCGGCAGGGTCGAGGATCATCGCGCCGGCCGCGTACGAGACGTCCTGGTTCTGCGCCCACGGGTCCTCGATGGAGCCCGACACGCCGTGGTGGATGAGCAGCCAGCCCTCGGGTACCCGGATCGGGGCGGGGCCGCCGCCGATCTTCAGGGACTCCCACGGGAACTCGGACAGCGCCAGCAGCTTGTGGTCGCGGGGGCGGGTCAGCGCGGTGATGTCGGCCTCGGCCTCGGCGGCCGGCACGTAACTGATCCAGATGCCGGGGCGCTCGTCGGTGACACCGGCGGGCAGGTGGACGCCCTCACCCGGGCGGAACCAGCCGAGGTCCCACATCGGGCGGTGCAGCATCGCGTACGCCGGCTCGCCGTCCGGCCCCGGGACCGGCTCGGGGAAGTGGACGACGTCCTTGTTCGGGAAGAGGTTGAGGTCGGTGTCCAGGTCCGGCTGGTAGGCGAACTGGATCGGGCCGAGACGGGTCCAGTCGGTGAGGTTCTCGGACACGGCGAGCGCCGGCTTCGGGCCGAGCGGACCGTAGGCCACGTAGCTCATGACGTGCTTGCCGAGCGACGGGATCCAGGTGATGCGCGGGTCCTCGACCCCGGCGTTGTTCTTGCCGCGCTCCCAGCCCTCGTCGGGGGCGAGGACGGTGCCGCGGCGCTCGACGCCGTTCGGCACGCCCGCCTCGTCGAAGGTCACCTCGGCGAGGCCGACGCGGGAGACGTTGCCCTCGGCGACCAGCCGCGGCAGCAGGTGCAGCGTGCCGTCCGGGGTGCGGCCGGAGGCGGGGTTCAGGACACCCTCGACCTCGTTCGCCTCACCGGCCAGCGGGGACATGACCAGGCCCTTGCGGACCATGCGGTACGGGATGTGGGTGGTGGTGTTGCTCATGGCGTTCAGCCCTTTACTCCGGAATCGATGTCTGTAGAGGTGAAGTGGCGCTGGAACAGGAGGAACAGGACCACCGCGGGGAGGGCCAGCACACAGGCGCCGGCCAGCAGGGCACCGGCCGGGTTGGCCACCGTGCCCTGAAGGTTGGAGAGGAAGCTCGCGAGCGAGACGGCCAGCGGCTGCATGTCCGCGTTCTTGGTGACGAGGAACGGCCACAGGAACTCGTTCCACGGACCGATGAACGTCAGCAGCAGCGCGCTCAGGACGGCCGGCCGGGCCATCGGCAGCGCGATCCTCCACAGGATGCGCAGCTCGCTCGCACCGTCGATGCGGGCCGCCTCGAAGAGGGACTGCGGCATCTGCGCGAAGAACTGGCGGAACAGGAACACGGCCGTCGAGTTGATCGCGAACGGCAGGATCATGCCCAGGTAGTTGTCGCCGAGCCCGTAGTCGCGGACGACCAGGACGTACAGCGGCAGCGTCAGCAGCTGGAACGGGATCATCTGGACGAGCAGGAGGGCCGCGAAGACCGCCCCCTTGCCCCGGAAGCGCAGCTGCGCCAGCGCGTACCCGGCGAGCACTCCGAAGACCAGCGTGCAGATCAGCACCCCGATGGTCATGATCCCCGAGTTGAGCAGGGAGCGCCCCAGCGAGATCGCGCTGTTCACCGCCGCGTAGTTGTCACCGGTGAGCCCGGACGGGACGGCCGCCGACAGGTCACCGACGGTCTGTCCGCGCAGCGAGCCGACGATCATGTAGTAGAAGGGGAACAGGAAGGCGACGGCGCCCAGCGACAGCAGCACGTAGCGGACGGCGCTCCCGGCGGAGAAGCGGCGGGCGGGCCTGGGGGTGGTGGCGCTCATGTCAGTCGCCCCTCTCGGTGAGCTTGCGGGCGGCGATCGACACGACCATCACGAAGGCGACGAGAACGACGCCCAGAGCGGCCGCGAAGTCGGGGTGCCCCTGCTCGATGCCCTTCTGGTACATCAGCAGCACGGGCGAGGTGGACGCGTGGTCGGGGCCACCGCCGCCGGTCAGCAGATACGGCTCGCTGAACAGGTTGGCGCCGGTGATGATCGCGTAGATCACGACGAGCGTCGTCGCCGGCCGTACGCCCGGCACCGTCACCGAGAAGAACTGCCGGATCTTCCCCGCGCCGTCCATGGCGGACGCCTCGTAGAGTTCCCTGCCGACGTTCTGCAACGACGCCAGGTACAGCATCACGAAGAAGCCGAGCTGCTTCCAGGTCACGAACACGGCGATCATCGGCATCGCGAGATGCGAGTTGACCAGCCACGACGGGTCCGGTGCGTGCGAGCCGAGCAGGTGGTTGACGAAACCGTCCGAGCCGAACAGGAACTGCCATACGGCGACCAGGGCCACGCTCGCCGTCACATACGGCACGTAGAACGCGGCGCGGAAGAACGCACGCCCCCGGATCTTCGCGTTCAGCGCGCTCGCCAGCACCAGTGAGAGGCCCACTGTCAGCGGCACGTTGATGACGAGGAAGATCAGGATGTTGAGGAAAGCCTGCCCAACGACCGGGTCCGTGAAGACGTCCCGGTAGTTCGACAGACCCACCCACGGTGAGTCGATGTCCGTGCCCGGCGCGGTGAAGTAGAAGCGGTGGAAGGAGATCCACACCGTGTAGACCAGCGGGACCGCGAAGACCACCACGACGAACAGCACGTACGGCGACACGAACAGCGCGCCGGCCCGCGAAGGACCACGCCGTGCCTTGCCGCGCGGGGCGGGTGCACTCGTGCGTACGGCGCCGGGCGCCGCGTCCAGGTTCACGCTCATGACGGGTCCCCGTACTCGTTCAACAGGTGGGTGATCTCGGAGGACGCCTTGCGCAGCCCCGCGTCCGTGGACTCGCGGCCGAACACGACCGATTTCGTCCACTCGTCGCGGAACGCCTGCCAGATGTCGATGGAGCCCGGCACATTCGGCACCTCGACGACGCGCTGCGCCTGGTCGGCGAACGCCTTGTACGTCGGGTTCTCGGCGAAGTAGCCGGGATACTTCTTCGTGAGGTCCTCACGCATCGGCATCTGGCCGGTGGCCGCCAGGAACTTCCCGTCCTGTGCGGCGGAGGTGGCGAACTTCAGCACGTCCCAGGCGGTGGCGCGGTTCTCGCACGAGCTGAACATCGCCGCGGACTTCTCGTCGCTGAAGGAGTGCTTGCCGCTCCCGCCGTCGGCGGTCGGGACCGGGGCCACACCGATGTCCACACTGTCCTTGTAGGCGGCCACGGCCCACGGGCCCACGGTCGCCATGGCGGCCTTGCCGTCGTTGAGGGAATCGCCCGGATACTGCTCCTGGGGCGCCAGTTTCTCCGCGTACAGCGTGCGCCAGAACGCCGCCACCTGCCGGCCCGCAGCCGAGTCGAACCGCGGTTTCCCGTCCTCGATCAGCTGCTTGCCGCCGCTCTGCGCGGCGAACGCCGGATAGAAGTCGTACCAGGGCTGGAAGAAGTCACTGCTCGGCGAGGGCCATATCGCCGCCTTCGCGGCACCGCTGTGCACGAGCGTCCGGGAGGTTGCGAGGAAATCCTCGTACGTGGCCAGCTCCGGGTGCTCGGGATCGAGACCGGCCTTCGCGAACAGCTTCTTGTTGTAGAGGATCATGACCGGATTGCTCTTCCACGGCAGCTGGTAGAAATCGCCATCGGTGGAGCGGTACTGGTCGGTGAGCGAGCCGCCGCGTGCGGCGATGTACTTCTCGCCGTCCGGGAAGTCGCTGAGGGAGACGAGGCCGTTCTGCTTCTGGAACGTCGGCACCGCCGCCGGTGAGGTGTTGAAGGCGAGGCAGGCCGTCGTCCCCGCGATGATCGAGGCGCTGATGGCCTCCTCGGAGGTCTTGCCGGCCGGGATCTGCTGCGCGGTGACGTGCTGGTCGGGATGGGCCTTGTTCCACGCGGCGACCATCGCCCTGCCCCACTGCACCTCCTGCGCGTTGTTGGAAAGCCAGACCGTGATCGGGCCGCGCGCCGTTGCGGCGGTGGCCGGATCGGGAGCCGACCGGCCGCAGGCCGTCGCCGTGCCCGCGAGAGCGAGCACGAGCAGCGCGTACGCCGTTCTCCTCAGCATGATTGATCTCCGAACTGTTCACGTGCGGCCTCGTCGCCGCACGGAATGCCCGGTCGGCGCGAGCACGACCGGTTGATGGCCCGTTACGTCACCGGCGGGGCGCCGGCCCCATCGACGCACGGGGCACGAACTGCGCCGGTGCCAGCCGCACGTGGTCGGCGGCCCCCTCGGCGACGACCGCGTCGAGGGCGCGGGCCGCCGCCTCGCCCCAGCCCCGGGCGTCCGCCCGCGCGGAGGCGAGCGGCGGGAAGCTGTAGCGCGTCAGGGGAGCGTCGTCGTAGCCGACCAGTGACAGCTGGTCGGGCACCCGGACACCCAGCTCCTGGGCGACCGAGAGCCCGGCCATCGCGGCGAGGTCGTTGCCGTAGACGATCGCGGTCGGCGGCTCGGCCGAGGCCAGCAGCTGCCTGGTCGCCAGCGCGCCGCCCTCGGGCGTGAATCCGCCCGGCAGCACAGGGGCTTCGGGCAGCCCGAGCGCGCGCAGCGTCTGCTCCCACGCGGTCCGGCGCCGATGGGCGTGGAGCAACTCCTGCGGCCCCTCGACATGGGCGATGCGCCGGTGGCCCAGCTCCGCGAGGTGGCGGACGGCGGCCGTGTACGCCGGCTCGTCGTCCAGACTCACCGCCGTCAGGCCGTCGCCCCACTCGGGCTGGCCGACCACGACGGCCGGCAGACCGAGCTCCCGCAGCAGCGCGGGACGCGGATCGTCGCGGCGCAGGTCGGTGAGGAGGACGCCGTCCACCTGCTGCTCCGACGCGAGGCGCCGGTAGACGCCCTGCTCGTTCTCCGGCGAGGTCACATGGATCATGAGCCCGTCGCCGCGCTGCCCGATCACGGCCTCGACCCCGGCGATGAACGCCGGGAAGAACGGATCGGCACCGACCTGCTCCGCGTCCCGGGCGAGGACGAGCCCGAAGGCGCCGGCCTTGCCGAGGGAGAGGGCCCTGGCCTGACGGCTGGGGGTCCAGCCGAGCTCCCGGCTCGCCTCCAGGATCCGCTGCTTCGTCTCCTCGGCGACACCGGGCCGGTCGTTCAGGGCGAAGGAGACCGTGGCGCGTGAAACACCGGCCCGCCGGGCGACATCCGCGATGGTGGGCTTGCGTGCCATGTGCCTGGACTTTCCTGCCGGCGGGTCGAAGGCGAGCGCCTTCAAACCGGTTTGACTGCTCGGACGAGGACAACCAAACCGGTTTGGAAGGAGAGCGTCAAGGTGCCGGAGCCTGTGATGCCCGTCACCGGGGAGGGAGCGGGACGGCCGCACGACCGCCCCGCGAGGCGTCCGCCTGTGCGGGGATCCGGGCGCGGGCCCGGGTGAGCAGTCCCACCGGATCGGGCTCCGACTGGAGCGAGGTGAGGGCCATCCGCCACCACTCCTCCAGCCGCTCCGTCCAACTCCACCTGCCCGGCATCTCGTCGGTCAGGGTGCAGTGCCCGTAGAACCCGCACACCAGCGCCACGGCCGCCGCCGACGGCTCGACCCCGTCCGCGAGTTCACCCCGGGTCCGGGCCTGGATGAGGAGCCGGGCGCAGGCCAGCGCCCAGGCGCCGAACGGTGTCGGCACGGGCGCCCCGATGGTGCGGCGCTCCGCCCACAGCCGCGCGCCGGCCCGCGCCACGACGTCCTCGCTGAGGGTCTGGGCGACGTGGAAGCTGAGCGCGACCAGCTTCTCCAGCGGGGGGATGCCGGGCGCGGCGTACGTGGCGGCGAGCTGCGGCCAGGTGGCGAACTGCTCGCGGACGACGGCAAGCGCGAGCTTTTCCTTGCTGGAGTAATGGAAGTAGATCGCGCCGCTGGTCTTTCCCGAGTGGTCACTTATGTCATTGACGCTCGTGCCCGCATATCCCCGTTCTACGAATAGATGTGCCGCCGATTCCAGCAGCACTTTTCGGGTTGCGCGCGCCCTGTCCTGCACTTGTTCCACCTTCGCTCATACGTGCTAGCGCCAACGACGTGAAAGCCCGTCACGTCCCTTGGTGAGGGGCGCAGTCGCATCGCGCGACGATCCTATTATTCATCGCCCGGGCGGCGCAGTCGGCCGGTAATTCTTCATATGTTCCGGTGCACTCGAATTGGTGATTGCGGAATTCGGGGTCGCGGAAATAACGTAATGGTCATGATGTTTCGGACGGCCTGACCCTCGGGGTCGCACGTCCGCCGCGGCGCGCCCAGCGGAATCGACCTGGCCGCCGCGCACACGAAGCGGCGCCCGCGTCCGATTCCTTCCTTTCACAGGCGTGCCATCCGGCACATGTCTGCGCCTTCGTACCTCACCGGTCGGCGCAGCCTCCGAGAACGGCGGTTACATGACAGCTCATCGCATCCTTTCCTGGTCCCCCTCCGCCCTCGTCTTCGACTGCGACGGCACCCTGATGGATACGGAAAGGCACTGGCAGGAAGCCCGCACCCTCACCTTCCGGCTCTTCGGACTCACCCCGCCCGGCGGGTTCGCCGACCGGGCGAAGGGCGTGCACTACACCGATTGCGGCGCCCTGATGGCCCGGGAAACCGGCAAACCGGATCTGGCGGGCGAACTCGCGGACACCCTCCTCAGCACCTTCACGGCGCTGGTCGAGGAGGACCCGGTCACCATGCCCGGCGCCGCCTCGCTGGTCCGGCTGGCCGCCCGCCACCGCCCCCTCGCGGTGGCGAGCAACTGCCCCCGGGCCACGGTGGAGTCGTGCCTCGACCGGGCCGGGCTCCTCGGCTGCTTCCAGCATGTCGTGGTCGCCGGCGAGGAGGTGCGGCCCAAGCCCGAGCCGGACGTCTACCGGGTGGCCGCCCGCCTCTGCGGCGTACCGCCCGAGGAGGCCATGGCCGTGGAGGACTCGCTGACCGGCATGGAGTCGGCGCGCCGGGCGGGCCTCCGCGTGATCGGCATCGGGACGCGCCCGCCGGACCCCGACGGCGAGCAGGCCGACCTGTGGGTCACCAGCCTGGCCGACCCGGAACTGCTCAGCTGGGCCCGCAGCCGCCTCGGCCCCTGACCGGCGGCCGGTCAGCCGTCCGACGGGCGGGCGGGCTGGTCACCGGCGAGGTGGGGCGCCAGCGTGCGCACCGTGCCGGCCGCGGAGGCGAAGAACAGCGCCATGCCCACGGCCCCCGGGTCCGGGACGCCGGTGGCCCGCTCGCCCAGGTAGCTGGCCCGCCCCATGCGGGCCGCCTGGGAGGCGGTCTCCCGCACCCCCCGCCACGCCTCGTCCGCGGCGGCGGCCAGGGCGTCGGCGGGTGGCGCGTCCCCGGCCGCCCGCAGGGCGTCGGCGGCCGGGGCCAACGCGTCGACCAGCGTCTTGTCACCGGGCGCCGCGTCCCCGACGCGGCGGATGGCGGCCAGACCCTCGGCGGCGCCCTCGGCGAGCGCGCCCGTTGTCAGCTCCGGTCCGGACCCGGCGGCCCGGCCCAACGCCTGGAACAGCAGGCCGAACAGCGGACCGCTGGTCCCGCCGACCTCGTCCAGGAAGGCGGTGGCCAGGGCGCCGAGGTGCTCACCGGGGCCCGCTGACGCCGCCAGCCGGTCGAGCAGCGGTCCGGCGGCCCGGACCCCGGCGGTGAGATTGGCGCCGAAGTCGCCGTCGCCCGCCTGCTGGTCCAGCTCCGTCAACTCGGCCTCCGTCGCGTGGACCGATTCCGCGAAGCGCCCCGCCCACTCACGGGTGCGTGTGCCGTCCAGAGCGTCGCTCGTCATGGGCCCTCCTCTTCGTACGTCCGTCCCGCAGGGGGCGGCCGGTCACCACCGCAGTGCCGGGGTGTGCACGGGTGCGTCGTAGAAGTCCAGAGCGGCCCGGTCGGCGACCATCAGCGTGAGGGAGAACCCCCGCATGTCCAGCGCCGTCACGTATTCGCCCACCAGATGGCGCGCGAGCCGCACCCCTGCGGCATCGAGCACCCGCCCCAACTCGCCGAACACCGCGTAGAGTTCGAGCGAGGTGACCGAGCCCAGCCCGTTGACGAGAGCGACGACGGACTCCTCGGGCCCGGGCCGCAACGCGTCGAGCAGCGCCCCCGTCATCTCCTCCACCAACGCGCCCAGGGGACCCTGTTCCCGGGTGCGGGCGGCGCGCTCCCCGTGGATCCCGACGCCGTACTCCAGTTCGCCGGGCGGCAGTTGGAAAGCGGGCTCGCCGGTGGCGGGCGCGTGGTGCGCGGCCGAGGCGACGGCGAGCGTCCGGCACCGGCCCGCGAGGCCCGTGCCCAGCTCCACCAGCTCGTCGAGCCCCATCCCCGTGTCGGCGGCGGCGCCCAGGACCTTCTCCAGCAGCACCGTGGCGCCCGTGCCGCGCCGTCCGGCGGCGATGTCCTCCGAGTCGGTGGCGAGGTCGTCGTCCACGAGGACCCGCGCGCAGGCGATCCCCGCGTCGGCGAGGCGCTCGGCCGCGATGCCGAAGTTGATGCGGTCGCCGGTGTAGTTCTTCACGATGTGCAGCACGCCCCCGGATCCCGCCACCGCGCGTGAGGCCCGGAAGATCTGCCGGTTGTGCGGCGAGGCGAACACCCTCCCCGGGCAGGCGGCGTCGAGCATGCCCGCCCCCACGAACCCCGCGTGCAGCGGCTCGTGCCCGGACCCGCCCCCCGACAGCAGCCCCACCCGCCGCGTGGACGCGGTGTGCCGGGCGGTGACGAAACCCTCCGCCGCGTCGTACCGCACCAGCTCCGCGTACGCACGGGCGAAGCCGGACAACGCGTCGGCCACGAGTTCACCGGCGCCGTTCTCGAAGTACCTGGCCATAAGCCGTACCCATCCCGTCCCTGGCGGTGAGGCCGTACGAGCCGACCCGGACGATTATCCCATGGTGCGGGTAACGGTACGCGCGCGGCAACTCGCAGAGCGTGGCACGGGGGCGCGAGGTGGTGGGCTGCTCCTGCAGCGCTCGCCTCTACCAGGAGAACTCCGGACATGTCGCCCGCACTCTTGCGTGCAATTCCGTAATTACGTAATCTCGTTCCATGGATCTGGAAGCGCGTGTCACCGCGCTCGAACGACGTCTCGCCGAGCTGGTGGAGGCGGCCCCCGCCGCGCCCCCCGTCGCGGAGGCCGACTTCTGGGCGCTCGACGCGCTGAAGGCGCGGCACCCGGTGACGGAGGAGGCGGGTGGCGCCGTGCTGTTCACGGGTGCGGTGCGCGTACCGACCGGGCACCGCTACGAATGGCAGTACGGGCTGCCGACCGAGACGGTGCTGGACGACGACTGGCCGGAGGCGGCCGCGTCCTTTGCCGCGCTCGGCCATCCCGTGCGGCTGAGGCTGCTGCGTGAGGTCCTGGGCGGCCTGCGCACCGCGGCCGAACTGGCCGCGCTCGACGGCGTCGGGACGACCGGCCAGGTCTACCACCATCTGCGTCAGCTGACGGGTGCGGGCTGGCTGCACTCCCCGGAGCGCGGCCGCTACGAGATACCGCCGGGGCGGGTCGTGCCGCTCCTCGTGGTGCTCACCGCCGCGCGTCCCGCCACCTGACCGATGGCATACACCGACTACGTACGCCCATTACGTCCTACGTGCAAGGGGGAAGGCATGTCCGCGGACCGGCGAAGGATCGCCGCGAAGGTTCAGTACGCGCTGTGGGTGATCTTCCTGGCCCAGGTTGCCGTCGGGCTCTTCGCGAAGCTGCCGTACGACTACTGGCTGAGCTGGCTCCCGGCGCTCGGTGCGTTGGGAATCGGGCTGGTGACGGCCCGCTCCGCCCGCCACCGGGTCAGGAACCGGCCCCCGTCGCCCATCGCGGTGGCACCCCCGGTCACCGGCCGCTGGTCCGCGGTCAACAGCCCGGCCGACAGGGTCCCGAGCCACGGAACGCACGGCCTGGCGCAGACCTACGCCATCGACATCGTGGCCGAGCCGGCGGGCGGCCCCGCGCGTCCCACCCCCGTCTGGTTCTGGCCCGTCGCCCGGCGCAACCGGGACTATCCCGCCTTCGGCGCCCCCTTGTACGCGGCCGCCGGCGCGACCGTCGTGCACGCGGAGGACGGCCAGCGCGACCACCTGAGCCGCAGCTCGCTCGCCGGGGTCCTGTACTTCTGGCTGGTCGAGGGGGCGTGCAGGACCATCGGTGGCAGCCGTCGCGTCGTGGGCAACCACCTCGTCCTCGATCTGGGCGGCGGAACGTACGCCCTGTACGGGCACGTGCAGCAGGGCTCCCTGCGCGTCCGGCCGGGCGACGAGGTCGAGCCCGGCCGCCTGCTCGGCCGCTGCGGCAATTCGGGCAACTCGACCGAGCCCCATGTGCACTTCCAGCTGATGGACGGACCCGACCTGGAGACCGCGCGCGGCATTCCGTTCACCTGGCACGGAGTCGGCGTGCCGGGCGGCGGGGAGACGTTCACCGTCGACGCGGACACCATTGCTCCGGTGCGGCCTCAGGACACCTGACCGGGACCACCGGCGTCCTGCCCACCGGTCTCGCCGGGCGGTGCGTCCAGGACGGTGGGGGCGTACTCCAGCAGCTGGAGCCGCCCGTCGAAGGTGCGGCTCTTGACCAGGTCGAGACGGACGTCGGGGTACGCGTCGAAGATCCGTTCCCGCCCGGTGGCGCCGGTGATGACCGGGAAGACGACGACGCGGAAGCGGTCGACGAGACCGGCCGCGAGCAGTGCCCTGCACAGGCTGAGGCTGCCGAGCGTACGCAGCGGGCGCGTCTCGCTCTTCTTCATCTCCCGCACGGCCTCGACGGCGTCGCCCGTGACGAGCTCGGTGTTCTTCCAGACGAGAGGGGGTTCCAGGGTGGAGGAGAACACGACCTTGGGCAGGGCGTTCAGCTCGGCGAAACCGGGGTCGTCGGGGGCCTGGGCGGCGAACCCGGACATCAGCCGGTAGGTGGCGGCACCCATCAGACCGACGTGACGCTTCTCGCCCTCACTGTCGATCCAGGCGAGGTACTCGGGGCCCTCCATCCCCCAGAACCCGGGCCAGCCCTCCGCGGACGCGTAGCCGTCGAGCGAGATGATGAAGTCCACCATGAGACTGGTCATCGGACTGTCCCTTCACGATCGCGTGGTGTCCCAGTGGTGACCGCCGCCGCCCCGCGAACTCATCGCCGGCGGGACAACGGCCCACGGCGACGGGCCGGTGCCCGGCGGCCGCGGTGCCGGGGGTGGACGCGCGGCTCCGTCCGGCTACCACCGGTGCGGGCGGCGGGTGGCGGCGAGGAGTGCCGCCACCACCGTGACCATGGCCAGGGCGATCGCGAAGTGGGCTGCCCAGGCGCCCGCCGCGGTGGGGCCGCCCCAGGCGTGGGTGGGGTCCTCGCCCGCCGTCGCCAGCGGATACAGCAGGCCGCGGGTGAGGAGAAGGACCATGGAGGGGGCGGCCAGCGCGAAAGCGAGGGCGTTCGCCGGGAGGCCGCGCAAGGCCCGGCCGACGACGGTGCCAAAGCGGTCCGGTGCGGGCGCGGGGGCCGGGGGCGCGGCCGGACCGCCGAGGGCCGCTAGGCGTCGCTGAAGCCGGCCGGCGCCGGACGCGTTGCCGGTGACGGCCAGTGCCACTGCCAGAACGGTGACGGGCAGGGCCAGCAGCGCGTGGACCAGCAGCAGGGCCGCCCGCCGCGGAACCGGACGACGGCGTGCGGGGAGGGCGTCGGGTGCGAACGTCATGGGAAGTCCCTTCTCCGTTTCGGTGCGATGACCGAACGGTAGGGACACGGCCGCGCCGGCCGCGTCATACCGGGGAGCCAACCCGGCCGTCAGACCTCGGTAGCACGCCCTTCCGCGGCGAGCGTGCTCCGGTGGCAGGCTTCGGCATTCCGGAAAGCGGCAACTCAACGTAAAATCAAGGCCCTTGATGGCATGAGAGAATCAGGAGCCCGGGTGGATCCTCTCCTCCTGCTGGTGTGCGCCGCGGTCCTGTACTGGCTGTTCCTGAAGCTCCGGACAGCCGTTCACAGGCGAAAGCTCCCCGCCCTGTCCATCAGCACGGACAGGCTGGACCTCTATCAGAAGCAGGCATTCCAGGAGATCTGCCGCAGGTCGCCGAGCCTGGGCGCACGGGTAAGCCTGGGGCCCTACTTCGCCGAGCGGAACTGGAACCGCGCCGACGCCCTGCTCGTCCTCGCGGAACCCGTCAAGCACAAACTCCTGCGCGTCGAGGGCTGGAGGTTCGGCTCGTACGCCCTCACCCGCAAGGGCTGGCGCGAGTACCGGAAACACTTCATGTGGACAGGGAGCAGTGATGAATCGATGCATATAACGGCCTCCGAGGGCGGCTTCGCGGCTGTCAACGTCAACAGCCCCCACGGCGTCGCCCAGAGCAGCGGGCGGGACAGTAGCGCCGACCTGTCCGGCATCTCGTACCACCAGCTCGCGACCGCCCTCCGGGCGGACTCGGAGGGCGCCACGCCCGAGGAGGCGGTCAGGGCGCGGGAGTACGCGGAGGACCTGTCGGATGCGGCCGGAGCGCAGGACACCGACCGAGCCAACCGGGTGCTCGGCCGGATCAACGCCCTCCTCGCCACCGCAACCTCCGCCTTCGACCTGACCAGGAACCTGCTGCCGCCCGGCAGCTGAGCCCGGGACCGACGGGCTCGGCTGCCGGAGCGGCCATCAGGCGGGTTCCTCGACGGGGTGTTCCTCGACGCTGCGGGAGTCGGTGAGGCTCAGCGCGCCGCCTGCCGCGACCAGGCCGACGACGACGGCGAGCAGCGCGTAGGTGATCCGTTCGCCGTGGAAGAAGGACGCGACGAGATCGCCGCTCCACACCCCGGCCGGGAGCGAGGTGGTGACCAGCGCGGCGATCAGCGTGCCGACCACGGCGGTGCCGACGCTGGACCCGACCTCCTGGGCGGTGTCGTTCAGGGCGGCGGCGATCGAGGTGCGGTTCTCGGGCATCGCGTCCACGAGGGCCACCGCGCAGATCGTCATCACGGTGCGCAGCCCCACGGTCATGAGCACCATGCACGCCGCGATGACGGCGTACCCGTGTTCGACGCCCCAGGCGAGACCGGCGAGCGAGCCCGCCAGGCAGGCCGCGCCCACCAGGCAGGCGATGCGGTGGCCGAAGCGCCGGGCGAGCCACTCGGACAGCGGGGTGGCCATGAGCATCGTCACGATGATGGGCAGGTTGGCCAGACCGGCCCGGACCGGGCTCCATCCGTACGCGTACTGGAAGTGCAGGATCAGCCCGAACATCACACTGGCCATCGCGATGGAGGTCCCGATCTGCGCGAGGGCGGCCCCGCGTACCGTGCCGTTCGAGAAGACCCGGAGATCCAGCATGGGCGCCGCGCTGCGCCGCTCGTGCCGGACGAAGGCGTAAGCGGCCGCGACCGCGCCGACGATCGACGCGAGGGTGATCCCGGAGAGCCAGCCGTGCTCGACACCGCTGGTCAGCGAGTAGCAGGCGAGCCCGATGGCGGCGACGCTCAGCAGCGCGCCCGGCACGTCGAGCCTGTCCTTGGTCAGGTCCTCGGGACGGTCGGCCGGTACGCCGAGCCGGACGCCGACGCACGCGATCAGCGCGATCGGGGCGTTGACGAGCAGCAGCCACTCCCACCGCACATGCGCCAGCGCCGTACCGCCGAGCAGCGGGCCGAGGACGAAGCCCGACATGCCCACGATGATCATGACGGTCATCGCGCGCATCCGCAGGGCCTTGTCGTCGAACAGGCGGAAGACCAGGGAGTTCGTGATCGGAGCCATCGCGGCGGCGGCCACGCCGAGCGCGGCGCGCAGGGCGATCAGCTCGCCCGCGGTGGAGACGAGGGCGACACACAGGCTGAGCGCCCCGAACACGGTGAGCCCGATGAGCAGCACCCGTCGGCGGCCGAGCCGGTCCGCCATCGATCCAGCGGTCAGCAGAAGGCCGCCGAACGTCAGCGAGTACGCACCGGTGACCCACTGCAACGCGGTCGTGCCGCTGCCCAGGTCGCGGCCGATCGTGGGCAGGGCGATCGACAGGAGGGTGTTGTCGACCATCTCGACGAAGAAGGCCAGACACAGGGCGGCCAGGGGTATCCACGCCGCGCGCAGCGAGGGATAGGAGCGGGACCCGTTTCCGGGTGGGGCGGTAGTCATGGCGCGGTCCTTTCGATCGAACGCCGTTCGGCTATCGAACGCCGTACGATGCGCTACGATAGAACAGCGTTCGATGAGATGCAAAGAGCGAGAGGGAGAAGCCATGGCACAGCAGCGGCGCCGGTCCGAGGGGGGACGCCGCCGGGCCTCGCACTCGATGGAGTCCGTGCTGACCGAGGCGGTGGCCCTGCTGGACGAGGCGGGCGCGCCCGCTCTGACGTTCCGCGCGCTCGCCCAGCGCCTGGGCGGCGGCGTCGCCAGCATCTACTGGTATGTCGCGAGCAAGGACGAACTGCTCGACCGCGCCACCGACCACGTGATGGGCACGGTGCTCGCCGAGATCGAGAGGCTTCCGGGGGGCGATGACCCCATCGACGACCTGCGCGCGATGGCCGTGACGCTGTTCGACGCGGTCGCGGAGAGGCCCTGGCTCGGCGCGTACTTCATGCGCAACACCGATGTGCAGAGCAATTCCCTGCGCCTGTACGAGAAGCTGGGCCGGCAGACACTCCGCCTGAAACTCGACGCGCGCCAGCGGTTCCACGCCGTTTCCGCGGTCGTCGGCGTCGTCGTCGGCTCCGCCGTCGACATGGGCCAGGAGCCGCCGGAGGAGATTCTCGACGGCGCCGTGGGCCGAGAGGAATACCTCGGCCGGTTCGCCACGGCCTGGCGGGAGCTCGATCCGGAGGACTACCCCTTCGTTCACGAGATCGTCGACGAGTTCGACGGCCATGACGACGTGGATCAGTTCCGCTCCGCGCTGGACCTGACCCTGGCCGGCCTGCGTCTGCAGGCCGGGGCGTAAGCCGCGCGGGTCAGTGGCCCTTGCGGCGCCGGGCGTCGAACCGGCGCAGCACCCGTACCACGCGCCGCACGCCCGCCGCCGCTCCGAGCAGCGCACCTGCGGTCAGTGCGTGTTCCCGCGCCGGGCCGGTGAAGTCGAACGCCAGGGCGAGGGCGAAGGCCGCCGCGAAGACCGCTGCCCCCAGCACGGCGGCCGTCACCAGAGCGAAGACGATCTCCACCGTCATCGCGTCCTTCTCCCACCGAGACTCACGCCCCATGTCCATGGCGCAAGTCTCACACCGAGGCCGGCCCCTGCCGCCGGATCGGCCGTGATCCGGCGGCAGGGACCGACCGCGGGGGAGTGCGGGAAGCTCAGCCCGCCGCCTTCCGGACGAGCGCGGTGATCTGCTCCTCGGCGGCGGCGGTCAGCTCGGTCAGGGCGTACGCGGCCGGCCACATCGCGCCGTCGTCCAGTGCGGCCTGGTCGCTGAAGCCCAGCGTCGCGTACCTCGACTTGAACTTCTCCGCGCTCTGGAAGTGACAGACGACCTTGCCGTCCCTGGCGTATGCGGGCATGCCGTACCAGAGCTTCGGCGCCAGCTCCGGAGCCGTCTCCCTGATGATCTTGTGGATGCGCTCGGCGAGGGTGCGGTCGGCGTCCTGCATCTCGGCGATCTTCGCGAGGACGTCCTGCTCCGCCGCCGCCTCCTTCTCGGCCCTGGACGCGCCGCGCCGCGAAGCCGCCTTCTTCTCCTCGCGCGCGTGGTCCTTCATCGCGGCCCGCTCCTCGGCGGTGAATCCGCTGTAGTTCTCCGAGGACTTCGACGTCGGCATGGCAGGGGTTCCTTTCGTACGGGACAGAGCGGGGAGGGTGTGCGGGTCAGGCGTGGCCGGCGGAGGCGGTGGGCTCCCAGGCGAAGCCGTCCAGGTCGGTGAAGGCACCGGCCGTGCTGCCGAGGACGATCCGGTGGGAGCCGGCGGCCTCGTCCGGGACACCGAGGTCCTTGGCGAGGGCGCGGCGCTTGTACAGGGCCAGCTTGACGGCCGAGGACTCACCGGGCAGGAACTCGGCGTACTTCCCGCCGAAGCTCTTGCCCACGGCCAGGCCCCGGTCCACGTAGAACTGCTTGGTGGCCTTCACGTCCCGCACACCGAGCAGCAGGACGAACTCGTCGATCTCGCGGGTGGCCGGGCCGGTGTCCTTCTTGGACGAGGTGGCGATCTTCCAGATCGTCCCGTCCGGCGCCCGGACGACGCCGCCGTACCCCCACAGCGACTTGGCGGCCGGCTTCAGCACCGTGGCTCCGGCGTCCACCGCGGCGGCGACGAAGCCGTCGACGGTGGCGGGACCGGACACGGTCAGCGCCAGGGTGAAGCCACGGAATCCGGTGTCCTGGGCCTCGCGGGCCCGCAGCCGGATGTGCGTGTCCACACCGAAGGCGGCGTAGAAGCGGCGGGCCGCCTCGACATCGGCCACCTCGAGGGTGACGGAGGAGAGCGAGGTGGCGGGCTTGGTGTCAGCGGTGGTTTCCATGAACTTCACGTTAGGGGCCGGGCAGGTCCCGGGGCTTCTCGATTCCTGACCGCTCTCGCGACCTGCTGCGCCAGGCAGGCCGGCAGCCCCTCGACGCCGGGCGCCACCGCCGCGCCGACGGCCGGGTCCGCGGTGGTGGCCGCGTCCTCCGCGAGGCGGCGGAAGTGCTCCGGCGTCAGGCCGATGTGCTCGGTGAAGCGGGTGGTGAATATCCCCGGCGTCGCGCAGCCGACCGCCGCGCCGACGGCGCCGACGCCGAGGCCGCCCCGCAGCAGCAGCGTCGCGCGGTCCACGCGACGCGCTGTCAGATAGGCGTACGGGGAACGCCCGTAGACGGTCCGGAACTGCCGGCTGAGGCAGCCGGGGGCCATGTCCGCCCCGCGGGCGAGTGCCAGCACGTCCAGCGGCGCGGCGTACGTCCGGTCGATCAGGTCGCGGACGCGCCGCAGCCGCGCCACGTCGGCCGGGCCCCGCGCCTCGGTGAGCGCAGGCTTCCCGCAGGTCCCTGGTGTGGGTGAGATGTCCATGTCGAGCAGGCTAGGTACGCCCCGATGGCCCGTGCTTCTCGATTCCTGACGAGCTGGGCGGGACGCGCCCTGCCCCCGCGGAACGCCTGGTACGGGCAGCCGTCACCGGAGGCGAGCCGGACCACGTCCGCCGGAAGCCGCGTGACGGCGTCGACGTGCCGCTCGATCGCGGGCACCGTCCGGCCCGGCGCCGAGAACAGCGGGTCGTCCCGGACGTCGGGCAGCAGCCGGACGCGGGTGCTGTCGTACGCGGGTTCCCCGTACGCGGCACGCACGGTGCCCCCCCCCCACGACCTGGGCGAGCATCTGCCCGCCCAGGCAGATCCCAGCACCGGTGTTCC
Organism: Streptomyces sp. SAS_281; assembly: GCF_052542855.1. Classification (NCBI taxonomy): domain Bacteria; kingdom Bacillati; phylum Actinomycetota; class Actinomycetes; order Kitasatosporales; family Streptomycetaceae; genus Streptomyces; species Streptomyces sp. SAS_281. The sequence goes on along the minus strand of NZ_JBMNDO010000011.1, from coordinate 74,446 downwards.
GTCCGCCAGTGCCTGCCCCACCGGGCGACGGGTGGCGGCGAGCCAGGGCGCGCGTGCGTCGTCGGGAAGGAGGCCGCCGCCGAGTACGACCAGCGGCCGGCCCCCGAGAACGGAGGGCAGCTCCTCACCGGCGTACGGACGCAGCACCCGCAGGCCGAGCCCCGGCCGCACCCAGCCGGGCGCCGGCCCGGCCGGGACCTCCGCGTGCGGTGTTCTGCACGACCAGGCCGGCCACGGGGCGTCAACCTTCTCGCACGCGTCAGGGCACCGGAATGCGGATGACGGGGTGGAACGGGCGCTTGACGTATCCGCTGCGGACATTGCGGCAGGTCGGCGCCTCGCACATGAAGAACTCGTCCACCTTCGCGCGCCCCGTTCGATCCTTCAGCCAGGTCTTCTCGTCGTCCGTGAGAGGCCGGTGCATCTCGTCGGAATCGCACGTATAGCAGAACAATGCCTGAGGTTTCATGTGATCTCCCAGAAGTTCCGGATGAGCCGGTCATCGACACTAGGGAAGACCGCCGCTGTTCCGGAAGACTCCATTCGGCCGATCAGGGCGAAAGCGTCACGGACCAAGGGAAGAAGTGGCTGCTCCGGTCCGTGCCGCCGCCGTCGACAGCGCGTCGCACCCCTCCCATTATGGGAGCGCTCCCACGGGCAACGCCCCCTCGCCGCAACGGACTTCACACGTCCGGCGCGGCACGTACCGCCCCATCCCGCCCGTGCCGCCGAGATCTCAGGAGATCCCCCATGGCGCCAACGCACAGACCCGCACACGGCTTCCGCCCCCTCGCACGCGCCGCCGCCGTCCTGGCCGCCTCGCTCGCCGTACTGGCCTCGCTGACCGGTGCGGCCCCCGCCGCACCGCGGGCCGCCGCCGACGCGGACGTCGACGTGCAGGTGAACGCCCAAGCGGCGCTGGGCACGCTGACCAGCGCTGCCCGCGGGGTCAACACCGCCGTCTGGGACTCGCACATGAACGACCCCGAGGTGGCGGACCTGATGAAGGCGGCCGACGTCGGGGCGATGCGCTACCCGGGGGGTTCGTACGCGGACATCTACCACTGGGAGACGCACACCGCGCCCGGCGGATACGTCGCCCCGGGCACCGGCTTCGACGCCTTCATGGGCACCGTCCGCGCCACCGGGGCGCAGCCGATCCTCATCGCCAACTACGGCTCCGGCACCCCGGAGGAGGCGGCCGGCTGGGTCAGGTACGCGAACGTCACCAAGAAGTACGGGGCGAAGTACTGGGAGATCGGCAACGAGATCTACGGCAACGGCCACTACGGCAGCGGCTGGGAGAACGACGAGCACGAGGACAAGAGCCCGCAGGAGTACGCGCGTGAGGTACGCGCCTACGCGGCGGCGATGAAGGCCGTCGACCCCACGGTCAAGATCGGCGCGGTCCTCACCAGTCCGGGGGAGTGGCCGGACGGAGTGGTCGGCGCGGGCGATCCCGGTGACTGGAACCACACCGTGCTCCCGGCGGTGGCCGACGTCATCGACTTCGTCAGCGTCCACTGGTACGCGGGCGGATCGGACACCACCGCCGACGCCGCCATGTCCCGGCTCGCCAAGCTGCCCGGTGAACTCCGGGAGGTACGCAACCAGATCGACCGGGTCGCCGGAGCGCACTCACCGGACATCAAGATCGCGCTCACCGAGATCAACACCAACACCGGCGGCGCCCGGCTCACCGCCCGCCCCAACGGACTCTTCGCCGCCGACGCGTTCATGACGGCGCTGGAGAACGGCGTCTTCAACGTCGACTGGTGGAACACCCACAACGGCGCAGGCGAGATCACCACCGTCGACGGCGAGACCGACTACGGCGACATGGGCATGCTGTCCAGCGGCGCCTGCACCGGTGACGTCTGCGAACCGGCGCCCAACACGCCGTTCCATCCGTACTACGGGATGAAGATGACCGCCGAACTGGGCACCGCGGGCGACACCATGGTCGCCGCCGCGTCCTCCGCGCAGGACGTCTCGGCGCACGCCGTGCTCCGCGACGACGGGCGGCTGAGCGTGATGCTCGTCAACAAGAACCCGGACGCCGCTCGAACCGTCGCCCTCGACTACGCGGGCTTCACCCCGTCCACGACCGCGCCGCAGGTCAGCCGCTACGCGCGCGGCGACAGCGACATCACGCAGGTCACCGACGGCGACGCGTCCGCCTCCCGGGTCACCGTGCCCCCCTACGCACTGCTCACCGTGACCCTCGAACCGAAGACCGGGACCGGACCGGCCGCTTCGGCCGCGAGCACCCCCGGCACCCCGCGCCTGGACGCGGTCACCGACACCACCGCGCGCCTCACCTGGGACGGGTCGACGGGCGCGACCCGTTACCTGGTCCAGGAGCGCGACGGCGCCCACACCCTCCTGGTCGGCGAGACCACCGGCACCTCCGTCACCCTGCGGAACCTGCCCCCGGGCAGCAGCCACACGGTCAACGTACTGGCGGCGGACTCGGCGGGGCGGCTCTCCGGCGCGTCCTCGCCGCTGACCTTCAGCACCGGCACCCCCGAGGACGCGGTCTGCTCGGTGACGTACCACCGTGACTCCAGCTGGGGCAACGGCTTCGTGACCACGGTGACCGTGCGGAACCTGGCGGACACGCCGATCACGGGCTGGACGGTCGACTGGGACTGGCCGACCACGGGCCAGTCCGTGGACTCCGGCTGGAACGCCACCTTCCACCAGACCGGTTCCCATGTGCGGGTCACCGCTCCGGACGGCGCGGGCGCGCTGGCTCCGGACGGCGGGTCGACCGCCTCCTTCGGTTTCGTCGGCGCCAATGACGGCCCCAACCCCGACCCGGCCGTCTTCCGCCTGAACGGCGCGGTCTGCTCGGGCGGCTGACGCCGGCGTACGGGAGTACCGGCCCCGGTCCGCTCGCGGACCGGGGCCGGCCGCTGCCTGTCACCCGGTCCGCACATGCGTGGCTCCTCGCATCGGCCCGCGGAACGTGGTCGGCTGGACCGGATGACCGACGGCACGAGGAGCAGCATGACCGACGAGCACCGCCGGCCCACGGACGCCGTCGTCGTCGGAGCGGGTCTGGCCGGTCTGGCCTGCGCGCTGGATCTCTGCCGCTCCGGCCTGAAGGTGGCCCTCCTGGAGGCGTGCGACGCGGTGGGCGGCCGGATGCGCACGGACCGCCGGGACGGGTTCCTGCTCGACCGCGGCTTCCAGGTGTTCAACACCTCCTATCCGCAGGTGAAGCGGCGCCTGGACCTGCGGAGCCTGCGCCTGCGGCCGTTCACCGCGGGCATCATCGCGCACACCCGGACGGGCCCCGTCCGCCTCGCCGACCCGACGCGCGAACAGGGCGCGGTGGGGGCGTTGCTGCCGGGCCGGGTCCTCTCCGCCCGCGACCTGGGCGCACTGGCGGCACTCACGGCACGGGACGCGGTGCTGCCCGCTTCCTCCGTCAGGCGCCGCCGCGACGAAACCACCTCGTCTGCGCTGTTCCGGGCCGGTCTGACGGACGACGTCATCACGGACGTGCTCCGGCCGTTCCTGGCGGGGGTGTTCCTGGAGGACGGCCTGGAAACGTCAGCCCGGTTCTTCCACCTGGTCTGGCGGAGCATGGTGCGCGGGACGCTGTGCCTGCCCGCGCAGGGCATCGGGGCCGTACCCCACCAGCTCGCCCAGGGCCTCCCCGACGGTGTCCTCAGACTCGGCGCCGCCGTCGCGGAGATCACCGACACGGGGGTCGCCCTGGAGGACGGGAGCGAAGTACCCGCGAGCGTCGTCGTGGTGGCGACGGAACCGGCGGCCGCCGCCCGCCTGCTGCCGGACCTGACCGTGCCGGACACGCGCACCGTCACCACGTACTACCACGCCACCGACCGCACACCGCTCGCCGAACCGACCCTGCTCGTGGACAGCACCGGACCGGTCCTGAACACCTGCGTACTCAGCGAGGTCGCCCCCACGTACGCGCCGCCCGGTACCGCGCTGATCTCCACCTCCGTCCTGGGCGCCGACCTCCCGGGCCGGGCCCAGGCGGTGCTGCGGCGCCTGGGCGACCTGTACGCCACCGACACCGGCGGCTGGACGCGGATCGCCGCCCGCACGGTCGAGGGCGCCCTGCCGGCCATGCGCCCGCCCTGGCAGCTCAGCCGCACCACCCGCGTCCGCCCGGGCCGGTACGTGTGCGGGGACCACCGGGCCACCGGCTCCGTCCAGGGCGCGCTCGCCTCGGGCACCCGGGCCGCCCGGGAGGTGGCGGCGGACCTGGCGCGCCGGCCATGAGCCGCTGCGACGTGGCCGTCGTCGGGGGCGGCGCGGCCGGACTCAGCCTCGCGCACCGTCTGACCGAGACCGGCGCCGCCACCGTGACCGTGATCGAGCCGCCGGACGGGCCGCCGCGCCCGGCGGAGCGGACCTGGTGCTACTGGCAGGCGGAGGCGGACGGCCTCGACGAAGCCGTCAGCGCGTCCTGGTCCGTGCTGCGGGTGCACGGCGCCGACGGCCGCCCGGTCACCGTCGAACCGGCTCCCTTCACCTACCGCATGGTGCGCTCCGCCGACTTCGAGCGCCTGGTCCACGGCCGGCTGGCCCGCGCGGACGGCGGCCACGTCCTGCGGGCCACGGCGGACGCGGTGCGCGGGGTGCCCGGCGGCGCCGTGGTCCGCTGCACGCTGCCCGACGGGTCCACGGCCGACGTGCGCGCGCGCCGTGTGTTCGACAGCCGGCCCCTGCCCGCCCTGCCCCCCGCGCGCACCCAGCTGCTCCAGCACTTCCGGGGCTGGTTCGTCCGCACCGCCACCGCCCGGTTCGATCCCGGGGTGGCCGACCTGATGGACTTCCGCGTCCCCCAGCCCGCCCGCGGACTCGCGTTCGGCTACGTGCTGCCCCTGGCCCCGGACCGGGCGCTCGTGGAGTACACCGAGTTCTCCCGCCGCCCGCTGACCACCGAGGCGTACGAGTCGGCGCTCGGTCACTACTGCCGCGCCGTCCTCCGGCTCGGCGCGCTCACGGTGGAGCGTACGGAGCAGGGGGTGATTCCGATGACCGACGGCCGGTTCCCGCACCGGGCCGGGCCCTCGGTGTTCCGGATCGGCACCGCGGGCGGCGCCACCCGCCCGGCCACCGGCTACACCTTCGCCGCCGTGCAACGGCAGAGCCGGGCCATCGCCGCCGCCCTGCGCGACGGACGGGGGGCCGTCCCCGCGCCCCACGGCCGGCGGGCGCTCGCCATGGACGCCATCGTGCTCCGCGCGCTGGACACCGGCCGGATCGACGGCCCGGACTTCTTCACCGGCCTGTTCCGCCGCGTGCCGGCCGAGCGGCTGCTGAGGTTCCTCGACGGCACGGCCTCGCTCCGGGAGGAGTGGGGCATCGGGCTGCGCACCCCCGTCCGGCCGATGCTCGCCACCGCCGCCGAACTGCCGTTCCTCCCGCGCCGGACCCGGCCCACCGCCAGAGACGGAGACAACCACCGATGACCCTCCTGCGGGACCACGACCTGGCCCGCGCCTTCGACCACGCCTCCCGCACCTACGACGGCCTGACCTCCCTCAACCCCGGCTACCGCACCGACCTCCTGCGCTCGGCCCGCCGCCTCCGCCTCCCCGGCGGCGGCGCCGGACTCCACCTCCTCGACCTCGGATGCGGCACCGGCGCGTCCACCCGCGCCCTGCTCACCGCCGCGCCCCTGGCCAGGATCACCGCCGTGGACGCGTCCGCGGGCATGCTGCGCCGGGCCCTGGCCAAGCCGTGGCCGGGCCGCGTGCGCTTCCTCCACCTGACCGCCGAGGAGCTGACCACGGCCGGCGAGGGGCCCTTCGACGCGGTGTTCGCCGCCTACCTGTTCCGCAACGTCACCGACCCGGACGCGGTCCTCGGGTCCGTACGGGCCCTGCTGGCGCCGGGCGGACGCTTCGCCGCGCACGAGTACAGCCTCAGCGGCTCCCGGGCGCACCGGGCGCTGTGGACCGCCGTCTGCCACGGGGTGATCATCCCCGCGGGCACGCTCACCGGTGACCGGGTGCTCTACCGCCACCTCTGGCGCAGCGTCATCTCCTTCGACACCGCGCCCGTCTTCGCCGGCCGGCTCGCCCTGGCCGGTCTGACCTCGGTGCGGGTCGCCCCCGTCGCCGGATGGCAGACCGGCATCGTGCACACCTTCCTCGCCCGCAACGGCCGCCCTGCCACGACACCGGAGCCCGCCCCGTGAACGCCCGACCCCCCGCCGCCCGACGAGGCCGCGACCGCAAGGCCGAAGTCCTCCTGCCCGCACCCGGCGCCCCACGCTTCCGACGAGGTGACGAGCCGTCCGTCGCCGTCGTCGGGGGCGGCATCGCCGGCCTCTCCGCGGCGACCCTGCTGGCCGAGCGCGGCGCCCGGGTCACCCTGTACGAGAAGGACGACGCACTCGGCGGCCGCCTCTCCGGCCACCGCACCGTGCTGGCCGACGGCTCACCGGTGACGATGAGCCGCGGCTTCCACGCGTTCTTCCGGCAGTACTACAACCTGCGCGGTCTGCTCCGGCGTACCGACCCCGCCCTCGCACGCCTCGTACCGCTGCCCGACTACCCCCTGCGGCACAGCGGCGGACTGACCGACAGCTTCGCCCGGGTCCCGAGGACGCCGCCGCTCAGCGCACTCGGCTTCGTCGCGCTCAGCCCCACCTTCGGATGGCGGGACCTGGCCGCCATGGACGCCCGGGCCGCGCTTCCGCTCCTCGACGTCCGCGTCCCCGAGGTGTACGAGCGGTTCGACGGCGTCGGCGCGACCGCCTTCCTGGAGCGCGTGCGCTTCCCGGAGGCCGCCCACCATCTGGCGTTCGAGGTGTTCTCGCGCAGCTTCTTCGCCGACCCGCGCCGGCTGTCCGCCGCCGAGCTGCTCCTGATGTTCCACATCTACTTCCTCGGCTCGTCCGAGGGGCTGCTCTTCGACGTACCGGCCGAGCCCTTCCCCCAGGCGCTCTGGGAACCGCTCGCCGGGTACGTCGAGGGCCTCGGCGCGGCCATCCGCACCGGGACGCCCGTGCACCGGATCGCCCCTCGCGACGGCGGCGGGGCCCTGGTGCACACCGAGGCCGGTGCCCACCGGCACGAGGCCGTGGTGCTCGCCCTCGACACCGAGGGCCTGCGGCACACCGTCGCCGCGTCGCCCGGACTCGGCACCGCACGCTGGCGCGCCGGTATCGCCGGCCTGCGCACCGCGCCGCCCTTCCTGGTGTCCCGGCTCTGGCTCGACCGGCCCGTCCGCGCGGACCGGCCCGGCTTCCTCGGCACCAGCGGCTACGACGGGCTCGACAACATCAGCACCCTGGAACGGTACGAGGGCGAGGCCGCCCGCTGGGCCGCGCGCACCGGGGGCTCCGTCGTGGAACTGCACGCGTACGCCGTCGACCCCGGGGCGGAGTACAAGGAGGTGCAGGAACGGCTCGTCGAGCGGCTGCACCGGGTCTACCCGGAGACCCGCGACGCGCGCGTGGTCGACTCCCGGCACGAGTGGCGCTCCGACTGTCCGCTCTTCGAGGCCGGCACGTACCAGCGGCGCCCCACCGTCCGCACCCCGCACCCCTGGCTGACCCTCGCGGGGGACGGGATCCGCTGCGAGCTGCCCGTCGCCCTCATGGAACGGGCCGCCACCACCGGCTTCCTGGCGGCGAACGCCCTGCTCGCCGACCGCGGCGTCCGGGGCCAGGTGCTGTGGACGGTGCCCCGGAGGGGCCGCTCCCGGGTACTCCGGGCGCTCGCCGCCGCAGGGGGCGCCTGAAACGCGCGTCAGCCCGGGAAGCGCCCGGTGCTGCGCAGCGCCCAGCGCCTCTCCGCGTACGCCAGGTCGTCCACCCACAACCGCCCGGCCGTGCGGCGCATCAGCGGCCGCAGCACCGGGGCGGCGGCCCGCGCGACCGCGAAGCCCGGCCGGTCCGAGGCGGCGAGCGTCGCCTCGACGACGGCGGTGCGCGGGCGCTCGTGATCCGGACGGGTCAGGGGCGTCGCGTGCGTCTCCACGACGGAGGACACGCCCTCGCCGTCCGTGATGCGCATGACGACGGTACGCGGGCCCGGCGCCGTGAACTCGGCCCGCACCGGGACCACCAGGCGCCCCGCCACCCGGAAGGAGACGTCCACCACGAAGGCGTCGTCCTCGTCGCCCCGCGGCTCACGCACCACCGACAGATCGATGAACGAGTACGGGTGGAACCACGAGCCGTGCCACGGGTCGAGCCGGTTGGCCACCACGTCCTGCGGTTCGCACCGCCCGGCCGCCGTGAACACCGCGTCCACCGCGCCACCGCGCGCCGGCCGTGCCGGCACCAAGGGCCGCTCGGTGGGCTCCTCGCCCCCGACCTCGTCCAGCCGCACCCACACGAGTACGCCGTCGTCGTGCGCCGGGAAGGGCTGCCAGCCCGCGTACGGAGCGCCGTCCAGGGCGAGTCCGTGCCAGTGGCACACCAGGGTGCCGCACACCACCCGGCTGTCCCGCAGCGGTGCACCCAGGTGCGGGCAGACACCGGACCCGGCGCGCAGCCCACCGCCGTCCGTACGCCACAGCACGACCTCCGTGCCGCCGACCGTCCGGCCGTACGGTTCACCGGTGCGGACGTCACGCGAGGCGCCCACCACGTACCAGTTGCCGGACGGACGTGTCGTCGCCCGCTTCAGCGCCCCGGCGATGAGCGCCGGCCGGGCGTCGCGCCAAGTCGGCTCCTGCGCAGCCCAGTCGGGGCCGGAACCCCGCAGCCGCAGCGGCGGCGACCACCGCCTCCCGTTCCGCCGGGTCACCGCACCGGTTCCTTCCGCTCGGCTTCGGGGCCGTCCACCACCGCCCGGCCGCGCGCCCGCCACCGGGCCCCGGTCACGCGCATCACCCCGACCGCGGCCGTGGCGGCACGCCGTCGCCGGGAGACGACCGCGCGGCGGTGCAGGACCCGGTAGTCCTGCTCGGCGACCGCGTCGAGGATCCCGCCGTAGAGGGTGAACGCCGCGCGGATGCACGGGCGCACCCGGGGATCGAGCATGCCGATGCCCGGCTCCGCCGTCCGGTACACCCCGCGCGTCAGCTCCGCCGCGGCCACCAGCGCGGCCCGGATGCGGGCGTCCTCACGCCCGGTGCGCCGGCTCCACTCCAGCAGCGCCCGGTCCACGCCGTGGGCGGACAGCAGATCACCGGGCAGGTAGACCCGGCCCCGGTCGAGGTCCTCACCCACGTCGCGTACGAAGTTGGTGAGCTGGAACGCCACCCCCAGCGCCGCCGCGTGCGGCTCTGCCTCCTGCCGGGGCACGACCGTACCGAGCACCGGCAGCATCTGCAGCCCGATCACCGCGGCCGAACCGTGCACGTATGTCTGCAGGTCGGCATAGGTGGGGTAGTGGGTGACGGTCAGGTCGGCCCGTATCGAGGACAGGAAGTCGGCGAACAGGTCGTGGCCGATGCCGTATCTGGCGGCGGTGTCGGCGACCGCCCGGACCACCGGTTCGTCACCCGTGCCGGTCCTCAGCCCGTGCGCCAGGTCGCTCTCCAGGCGCAGCAGCAGCCGGTCGCGCTCGGCGGGCGTCCGGTGCCGGTCCAGGTCGTCGACGATGTCGTCGGCCCAGCGCGCGAAGCCGTACAGGGCGTGCACGGCGGACCGCCGCTCGGGCGGCAGCAGCCGGGTGGCCAGGAAGTAGGTACGGCCGTGGCGGGCGTTGAGCTGCCGGCACCGGGCGTAGGCGGTGCGCAGCCCGGGGTCGGTGATGCCGGCCGCGTCCAGTTCACGACGGGTCATCGGCACCTGCCCGGACCAGGGGGGAAGGGCCGGTGCGCGCCCGGCGGGGGCGCGACCCGGCGACGCCGGTGATCCGCGCGGCGGCCAGCTTGCCGCTGATGAGCACCGTCGGCACGCCGACGCCCGGTGTCGTGCCGCATCCGGCCAGGACCGCGTTCTCCGTCCCCCGCACGAGGTTGCGCGGACGGAAGGGACCGGTCTGGGCGAAGGTGTGGGACAGGGAGAACGGACTGCCGGCGGCGTGTCCCCGGGCCGTCCAGTCGAGCGGGGTCACCAGAAGCTCCTCCTCGACGCTGTCCGCGAACCCGTCCAGGCCCCGGCGTTCGAGTTCACGGACCAGGCTGTCGCGGTAGCGCGGGCCGAGGTCCGCCCAGGCGGTGGCCGGGGGACCGGTCGTGGTGTTGGGGCACGGGGCGAGGACGTAGTGCAGATGGCGGCCCGGGGGCGCCAGGGACGGATCGTGCGCCGTGGGGCGCGTGATCAGCAGCGAGGGGTCGCTCATCAACGCGCCCGTACGGGTCAGCTCCTCGAACGTCCGCTCCCATGCGGCGCCGAAGGAGAGGGTGTGGTGCGCGAGGTGCGGCCAGGTCCGGTCGGTACCGGCGTGCAGGACCACGGCGGACGGCGAGTGGCGCGGCCGGGCCGGGCGCAGCGGTCGGCGCCCCAGCAGCCGGTAGGCGGCGGCCGGTTCGCACGTCAGTACCACCGCGTCGCACGGCACGCGCTCGCCGGACGCCAGGCGCACGGCCCGTACCCGCCCCGCCGAACGTTCCAGCGTGCTCACCTCGGCCCCCCACCGCAGATCGGCGCCCGCCTCCGCCGCCGCGTCGGCCATGGCCCGGGGGAGCGCGTGCATCCCGCCCTTCGGGAACCAGACGCCGGCCACGGTGTCCATGTAGGCGATCACGGCGTAGGCCGCGAGCGCCCGGGCCGGGGCCACGCCGGCGTACAGCGCCTGGAAGGAGAAGACGCGCCGCAGGCGTTCGTCGGAGAGGAAGCGGCCGATCCGGCCGTCCAGCCGCCCGAACCCGCCCAGCGCCGCGAGCCGGGCCAGATCCGGGTGCAGCAGCCCCAAGGGCGAGTCGAAGTTCGTGTCGATGAAGCGACTCATCTGCGCCCGGTACAGGCGCTCCAGCCATCGCCGCAGGTCGCGGTAGCCCGCCGCCTCCGCCGGTCCGGCGAAGCGCCGCACCTCCGCCTCCATCGCCTCGCCGGCGGTGTGCACGTCCAGCGAGGAGCCGTCCGCGAAGCAGGCCCGGTACGCCGGGTGCAGGGCCGTCAGCTCGACCCGGCGGTACAGGCTGTCGCCCACCGCGGCGAACGCCTCGTCGGCCAGGTGCGGCATGGTCAGCACCGTGGGGCCGGTGTCGATCTCGAACCCGTCGATCCGCACCCTGCCCGCCCGGCCTCCGGGGCCCGCGTCCCGTTCGACCACGGTGACCCGGCGGCCCGCCCCCAGCAGATGCAGGGCACAGGCCAGTCCGGACAGGCCCGCGCCCACCACGACGACATGGCCGGTGGGCCCCGGTACGGCCTTCACACGGCCTCCCCGTCCGGCGGTCCGGGCATGCGCGGCCGCCTCTCGCTCTCGCGCACGCCGACCTCCTGCCGGAACGCGTATCGGGCGATCTCACACCGGCCGTCGCCGAATGCGGGGCTCGGGGCGGCGTGTCGCCCCGCGTTTCCTCCGATCGGCGTACGTCCCGGGAGCCGGGGAGCCGGTCACGTGCTATGCGCGTACCGGCAGGCCGTACGTCGCCGCCGGGCGGCCGGCCCCGCGTCGAGGACACCCGGGACGCCGACGTGCTCGGGCGTCAGACCGGCCTGGGCTCTCCGCCTCCTGGGTGCTCCCCGGCCGGCCGGGGTGCGTGGGTCCGCGTACGTGAGGTGCGTATAAGGTGTGCCTTACCTAATGGTTCAACGCTGAACAAGCGACGCTCTTGGAGTACCTCATGCTCTTCCGAAGGCACGGTCTGGCCGCGGCTTCCGTCGTCCTGGTGGCCCTGGCCTCCCTGTCGGCCTGCGGCAGCGACAGCGGCCCGGCGAATGGATCCGCCGCCTCCGGGGCGGCCAAGGATTCGAAGTCGGTGGCCCAGGGAGGCAAGGACTTCGGGGACGCGGCAGCGGAGACCGCCGCGATGGGCACGGACGCCAAGCCCGGTCAGTGGCCGCGGACGATCCGCCACGCCATGGGCAGCACGGTCGTCGAGCACCGCCCCGAACGCGTGGTCGTCCTCGACGTCGGTGAGCTGGATAACGTTGTCTCGCTCGGCCTGAAGCCGGTCGGCCTCGCCCCGAGCGAGGGCTCGCCCGAACTGCCCGCCTATCTCAAGGACGACGCGGGCAAGCCGGCGAACGTCGGCACCATCAACAGCCTCAACCTGGAGGCCATCGCCGCGCTCAAGCCCGACCTCATCCTGGGCAGCCAGCTCCGCGCCGCCAAGTCCTACGACGAGCTGTCGCAGATCGCGCCGACCGTCTTCTCCATCCGTCCCGGCTTCACCTGGAAGGAGAACTACCTCCTCAACGCGGCCGCCCTCGACAAGACCGCCGTGGCCGAGAAGAAGCTCGCCGCGTACAGGGCGAAGACGAAGGATCTCGCGGCCCGGCTCGGCGCCGACAAGCCGACCGTGTCCATGGTGCGCTTCATGGCCGAGGGGCGGATCCGCCTCTACGCCAACGACTCCTTCATCGGCACCATCCTCAAGGATGTCGGCATTCCGCGGCCCAAGAACCAGGACATCGCCGACCTCGCGGCCGAGATCAGCGCCGAGAACATCGACCAGGCCGACGCCGACTACATCTTCACCGGCGTGTACGGAAACCCCAAGGCCACGCAGAAGAGCGAGGTCCAGCGCAACCCGCTCTGGAAGAACCTGAACGCCGTCAAGAAGGGGCACGCCTTCGACGTACCGGACGAGACCTGGTACCTCGGGCTCGGTGTCACCGCGGCCGACACCGTCCTGGACGACCTCGAGAAGTACCTCACCAGCTGAGACGTCGCGGCGCCCGCCCCGGGCCCCGCGCTCTCCCGTCCGCAGAAGCACCCGCGAGGAAGGAAAGTGAGTGCGGCACATGGCGCGAACCGATCGGCGCCGCCTCTTCCACCTGACGATGTGTCTGGCACTGCTGCTGGTCGCCGCACTGCTGAGCCTCGCGGTGGGCAGCCGGGCCGTCGCGCCGGGCGAGGCCGTCTCGGCGCTCCTGCACGGCGGCACCAGTGACAACGCCCAGGTGGTCAGGGCCATGCGTGTCCCGCGTACCGTCATCGGGGTGCTCGCGGGCGCCGCACTCGCGGTGGCGGGGACCATGATGCAGGGCATCACCCGCAACCCGATCGCCGAACCCGGCATTCTCGGCGTCAGCCAGGGCGCCTCGGTCGGCGTGGTGTGCGCCATCACCTTCTGCGGGGTGCACACCCTCACGGGGTACATCTGGTTCGCGTTCGCCGGTGCCGCGCTGGCCGCCGTCGCGGTCTACGCCGTCGCGGCCGGCGGGTACCGCGGGGCCTCGCCCGTGAAGCTCGCGCTCTCCGGCGCCGCGATGAACGCCCTCCTGGGCGCGGTGGTCTCCGCGGTCGTCACCACGGACGCCCGCGCCCTGGACGAGTTCCGGTTCTGGCAGGTCGGCTCCATCGACGGCCGGGGTCCCGAAGTCATCGCCCAGATCTGGCCGTTCGTCCTGGCCGGGCTGCTGCTGAGCGTGGTACTGGCCCGCGGCCTGGACGCGCTCGCCCTCGGCGACGAGGCCGCCAAGGGCCTCGGGCACAACGTGGGCCTGCTGCGTGTGGGCGGCGCGGCGGCGGCGACCGTGCTGACCGGCGCCGCGGTCGCCGCCGCCGGCCCGATCGCCTTCACCGGACTGGCCGTCCCGCACATCGCGCGGGCCCTGGTGGGCACGGCGCACCGGTGGGTGCTGCCGGTCGCGGCCGTGCTCGGCCCGGTGATGATCCTGCTCTCCGACGTGCTCGGCCGCATCGTGTTCCCGCCCTCGGAGGTACCGGTCGCCGTGATGACCGCGCTGCTCGGCGTCCCGTTCCTCATCGCCCTCGTACGGCGCAAGGCGGTGGTCGCCGCATGAACCGCACCGCGCCGGCCCCGCCCCGGGTCAGGCCGGCCGGGCACTCCGTGCTGCGCCCGGGACGCGCCAGCTTCCTCGTGCACCGCAGGGCGTCGCTCGTGGCCGTCGCGCTCGCCGTACTGCTGTCGGCCGCCGTGGTGGCGTACCTGTGCGTCGGCGAATCCTTCGTCCCGCCCGGTTCGGTGGTGGACGTCCTGCTCGGCCGGCCGAGCCCGGACACGTTCGTCGTCGGCACCCTGCGGCTGCCTCGCCTGACGGTCGGACTGCTGGCCGGACTCGCCTTCGGGGTGGCGGGCGCCCTCATCCAGACCGTGGCCCGCAACCCCCTGGCCAGTCCCGACATCATCGGGGTGACCCACGGGGCGGGAGCCGCGACGGTCGCGGCGATGAGTTTCGGCCTGGTCGGCTACACCGCACTGCCCTACGTGTCCGTCGCCGGCGGCCTCGCGGCGGCGCTGCTGGTGTACGTCTTCGCCTGGCGCCGCGGCATGCACGCCTCCCGCTTCGTGCTCATCGGCATCGGCGTCTCCGTCGCGCTGGGCTCGCTGACCCAGCTGTTCCTCACGAAGGGCGACTTCCTCGTCGCCCAGCAGGCGAAGGTCTGGCTCACCGGTTCGCTCAACAGCCGGGGTTACGACGACGCCGCACCGCTCGCGACGGTCCTGCTCCTCGCGATTCCCGCGACGCTGTGGGCCGCCAGGGCCCAGCGCGGGGCATCCCTGGACGACGACACGGCGGCGTCGCTGGGCATCCGGCTCGACCGGGTGCGGCTCGGTCTGACCGCCCTCGGCGTCGTGCTGGCCTCCATGGCCACCGGAGCGTGCGGGCCCGTCGACTTCGTCGCCCTGCTCGCACCGCAGATCGCCCGCCGGCTCTCCCGTACGCCGCAGACTCCGCTGCTGGCCTCGGCGCTCACCGGCGCGCTGGTGGTCGTGGTCGCGGACCTGCTGGCCCGGCGCCTGTTCTCACCCGTCGAACTCCCCGTCGGCGTCCTGACCGCAGCGGTGGGCGCCCCTTACCTGATGTGGCTGATCGCGCGTGGCCGCAGCCGTTCCGGAGGCACCTCATGACCCGCAGCCGACTCGCCGCCCGGTCCCTGACGCTGGCGTACGAGGACCGCACCGTCGTCGACGGACTGGACCTGGACGTTCCCGACGGGCAGGTCACGGTCATCGTCGGCCCCAACGCGTGCGGCAAGTCCACGCTGCTGCGCGCCCTGGGCCGGCTGCTCAAGCCGAGCGGCGGCTCCGTGCTGCTCGACGGCGCGGAGCTCGCCGGGCTGCCCGGACGCCGGATCGCCCGGACGGTCGGGGTTCTTCCGCAGAGCCCCGTCCCACCCGACGGCATCACGGTCGCGGACCTCGTGGCGCGCGGCCGCCAGCCGTACCAGAAGTGGTGGCAGCAGTGGTCCGAGGCCGATGAACGCGCCGTCGCGGAGGCCCTGGAACACACCGGCACCGCCGCGCTCGCCGACCGCTCCGTGGACGAGCTCTCGGGAGGTCAGCGGCAACGCGTGTGGATCGCGATGGCCCTGGCGCAGGAGACCGAGATCCTCCTGCTGGACGAGCCGACCACGTACCTCGACATCGCCCACCAGGTGGAGGTGCTCGACCTGGTGCGCCGCCTCAACCACGAGCGCGGTCGCACCGTCGTCGCCGTGCTCCACGACCTCAACCAGGCCGCGCGCTACGCCGACCACCTCATCGCCATGCGCGACGGGCGTGTCGTCGCCGAGGGGCCGCCGTCGGACATCGTCACCGCCGACCTGGTCCGCGCGGTCTTCGGCCTCGACGCGACCGTCGTCCCCGACCCGGTCACGGGCAGCCCCCTCGTGGTGCCCGGTGCGCCGTGGCGGCCCGCCGACGGCGGTCAGGTGACGGGGACGCCCGGGTTGACCAGCCCGGCACCGCCGGTCACCCGGTTGTCCGAGGTCACCGTCGCGGGGCAGCCCGACGAGGCGTAGTTGGTGACGTCGACGGCGAAGCGGGTGGGGCCCGTGGCGCCGGTCAGGTCCGCGGTGTTGTTGCGGAAGACCGTGCCGCAGCCCCAGCCCGGGGCCTGGGTGTGGGTCTGGAAGCCGTCGTTGGTCGTACGGGTGCCCCGGTTGTTCTCGACCGTGTAGCCGTTGCCCTTGATGTCGACCCACGAGTCGTCGTAGTTGGCCCCGGTGAGACCGTCGCCGTCGAAGGTGTTCCCGGAGATCAGACCGCCCGTGGTGCCTTCCTTGATGTCGATGTTCTCGCCGCCGATGCCGGGGCCGATGACGTTGTCGAGGATGCGGACGTGGTCACTGGCGTCCGTGAGGGTGTTCGCCGTGCCGACGTACACCCCCTCGCCCATTCCGTCGCCCGACAGGCCCGTGTCGTGGATGAAGGAGTTCCGGACCACTCCGTAGCCGCTCGACGTCCGGAAGTGGATGCCCTCCATGGTCGTGTGGTGGATCTCCACCGAGTCGGCGACGACATGGTCGGACGAGTCGATCATGATGCCCTTCTGGCCGCCGGTGACGGTGATGCCCCGGATCATCCAGTACGGCGCACCGGTGAGCTGGATGCCGTTCCCGCCGCCCGTGGGGGTGGTGAGGACCGCGGCCCTCGAGCCGGTCAGGGTGATCGGTGCGCTCGCGGTGCCACCCCGTGTGATCTTGAAGTTGCCCGAGTAGGAGCCGTCCGCCAGCTCGATCGTCTGCCCCGGTACGGCGGCGGCCAGCGCGGCCTTGAGCTCCTTGCCGTTCGCCACCCGTACCACGGCCGCGTCAACGGTCCCGGACGTCGCCGAGGCGGCACCGGGGGTGCCGAGCAGGCCGGTGCCGGCGAGCACCGCGGCGACGGCGATGTGCCGCATCGGGCGCCCGGTCCGGCCGGAAGGGGAAGGGCTGCGGAACATGGCGGACCTCATCGTCTTGGCAGGAGCACAACAATATAGGAGTGCCCCAGATTGGACTGGACCAAGGGAGCCGTCAAGGGGGACCGGTCCGGGGCCACGAAGTCAGGTCCCGGGAGCGGCGGCGTACCCGATGGCGATCATGGCCGCGTCGTCGTCCAGAGAACCGCCGGCATACCGCAGCAGATCGTCGCGGAACCGGTCGATGAAGGAGTCGGGGTCGCCCTCGGCCCACCCGGTGACCCGTTCCGCGAGCGGATAGAAGGCGCGGGAGGCGTCACGGGCCTCGGTCACTCCGTCGGTGTACAGGAGCAGCAGATCGCCGGGAGCGAACCGGAAGCTGTCGATGTGGTAGCGCGGTTGCGACAGGCCGCCCAGCCCCAGCGGGGGAGCGGGCGAGACGGCGTCCATCGTCAGCGGCCGTCCATCGCGCAGGACGAGCGGCGGGGGATGCCCGCAGGAGACCATGCGCACGCGGTCGTGGCGGTCGGGGATGTCCAGCACCGTGGCGGTGATGAACGACTCCCCGGGGCCGCGCCCGTCCGACTCGGGCAGCCCCCGGGACACGCTCTCGTCCAGATGGGCGACCAGCTCGTCCAGGCCCGCCCGGTGCCGGGCCGCGGCGTGGAAGGCGCCGAGCAGCAGCGCCGCGTCGCTGACCGCGCCCACCCCCTTGCCCCGTACGTCACCGATGATCAGCCGGGTCCCCGTGCCGGTGCGCGCCGCCGCGTACAGGTCTCCGCCGATCTGCGCCTCCGCCTCCGCCGCGAGGTAGAGCGAGGCGGCGCGCAACGGCCCGAGACGCCGGGGCAGAGGGGGCAGGACCACCCGCTGGACCGCCTCGGAGACGTAGCGCACCTGCTCCAGCTCGCGGGCGCGGCGCTCCCGCAGGACGCAGAAGACGACGAGGCAGATCCCGACCAGCGCCAGAGCGACGATCTGCGCCTCGTGGTTGGCCGAGAGCAGTTCGTCCGGTTCGCGCAGCACCCCGACCGCCGTCTGCGCGATCACCGCCAGCGCGGCCACGAACCCGACCGCCCGGGGGCCGCCGATCGAGGGTGTGATCGCCGGGGCCGCCACGAGCAGCGGGCCCAGATGGATGTCGGGCGGTGCGAGGACGTCGACCAGGAACACCGCGATGATCCAGCCGATGGGGACAGCGAGCAGCGCCCGGCCTCCTCGCAGCGGCCGGCGGCGTCTTTCGGCGTGCTGCGGCATGACTCCTCTCTACACCGAGCCCGCCCGGCCCGCACCGGCAGACGCGCGGGCCACGCCCTGGCGGGCCACGCCCGAGGGGGCCGCGTCCGTGGCCGTGGCGTCCGGACGCAGCCCCCTCGGTCGGATGGCTCAGGAGAAGACGACGGACCGCAGGAGCAGCCGGTCGGACGCGCCCTTGCCGGGCGGCAGGACGTAGTAGGTGTCGCCCTCGCAGTCGGCGTCCAGGAAGACGATGGCGGTGGCGTCCGTGAGGTTCTTGGGAGCCCGCGAGGGGGCACCGGGCAGGGACGCGGGGGCGTCCAGGTCGACGCACCGGCCGCTCTCGGGGTTGTTGAGGAAGCCGACGGCCTCGTACCCGTCCGCGGTGGTGTACGAGTACCGGAACTGGCCGGTCGCGGCCGACGCCGAGCCGGGCACGGCCACGAGAAGCACGGCCGCGCCGGCGGCCGCGCCGAAAGCCCTGGTGAGAGAGCGAAGGGACACTGGGGATCGACCTCTTTCTTGTTGTCCTTCGGGTCGGTCCCAGAGATGCCCCCGCCGCCGGGGAGCCAACACGCTCTCCCCCGATCGAGGGCCGTCGAATCGATTCTTCAAGGGCGAATGGCCCATCGCTCGACGGGTGTTGGCCCGCCCCGCCGCACGATGCCCCGGGGGGCGGTGCGAGCGTGGGGCCATGACTACTGACGCACCGCCGGTCCGGGTCACCCGGGCATGGGCGCACATCCTGGAATGGCTGGCCGACTACACCCCGCCCTCGTACGCGTCCCTCCGGCCAGGCGCATCCGACGACGACATAGCCGCACTGGAAGCGACCCTGGGCGCGGACGTCCCGGACGAGCTGACAGCGCTGTGGCGGCTCTCCGCCGGTGAGGACGGCGTGAACGGTGCGGGGCTCATGCTGGGGGACCGGGCCCTTATGCCACTCGATGCCGTGGCCGAGGTCCACCGGCGGCAGATGGAGGTCCAGGAGGAGGTCGGCTCAGGCGAGGACCTCCCGGCGTTCTGGGAGCCCTCGTGGATCCCGTTCTGCTCCTACCGCCCCGACGACACCGTCTCCGGCCTCTACCTGGACGGCCGCACCGGCGGGGTGTACCGCTGGAACAGGTACGGGGAACGCGACTGGGAGTACAAGTCGCTGCCCGCCTATCTCGAACTCATGGCCATCAGCCTGGAAGCCCCCTTGACGGCGGCGGGCCCGGAGAAGCCCGGCATGCTGAACGGCGCCTTGGTGTGGGGACCCCCGGACGGCGAGGGCGGCGACCAGTGGGTACGCCACCTCGGCCAGGCCCCGCCGCGCCATCCCGCCAAGACCCTCGGCGCGATCCGGGAGGCGTTGCCCCACGACGAGCGCGACGCGTTCGACGAGCGGCGCGACGCGCTCGGCCTGGCCGACCCGGAGGCCGTCGCCGCCTTCCTGGACCACTGGTGGGGGCGTGCCGTGGAGGTCCAGGAGCAGTTGGAGGACGACATCGCCTCCGCGCTGCGCGGCAACGTCATGGCGCAGCCCGGCCGCGATCTGGCGCCCGAGCACGAGGCCGCGTTGCCGTCCGCGCTGCGCCACAGGCCGCCGTCCTTCGACGACATCCGGACCGCCCTGCGCCACGAGAGCGTCCGCGCACGGTTCCGCCAGGACCTCCTGAACGCGATCCCGCCCCACTTCCCGGCACTGCTGCTGCGCTGGTGGGACATCGCCCGCCTGATGGCCGACCCCCGCGGCGACCGGGCCGTGCGCGCTGTGGTGGGCGGCCGCCGCGATCCGCGGAAGGCCCGGTGACCGCGTCCCTCAGGCGCGGTCGTGTGCCCCCCAGTGCCGCGCATCACCCGCGAGAGCCCGAGGGCGGCCGTGCGCCCGGCCGGTGCCGGCTGGGCGGGCCGGGACCGGGCGCGCGGCACGGCCACGGACAGGGCCGCCACCGCCGTCGGGCCGTCGAACACCGGTGAGGCGATGCAGCTGACCCCGAGGGCCGCCTCCTGCTCCTCGTGGGCCGGCCCGGCGACCTGGATCTGCTCGATGACCGTGCGCAGCCGGGCCGGGTCGGTGATCGAGTGCGGGCTCAGCCGGGGCAGCGGCCGGTCCAGCACATCCTCGGCCGGGGCGCCCTCCGAGAACGCCGGCAGGCCCTTCCCGATCCTCGCGGGTGATGCCGACCGGGGCGATCATCGAGGCGGCCTCGCGCCCATGACCGCCGTCGCCCCAGGACGCCACCGGCTCGTCGCCGGGCGTCAGGTTCTACGCCGGCGGAATCAGCCTCGTCGGCCTGGTCGCGGCGGTCCTGATGTCCCGGATGACGCCCGGTGCGGCCGTGCGGCCGGCGCCGGTGCCTGCGCCCGAGCCCCGGAGCGAGGCGGTCCGACCCCGGGGTTCCGGCCGCTCACGGCACATCTCTGGCCAGTTACGCCCTCACGCCGCAACTCCCGTGGCCGTTACATTCACCCCGACCCGGACTCGTACACCTGAGGGGGAACACGTGACGATGCGATCCATACGCTTACGCTCCGGCGGTCTACTCATCGCGGTGACCGCCACAGCGGCGGCCCTGGCGGTCACCGCGATCGGCCCCGCCGCCGCGCCGGCCGCCGCGGCACCCACCGAAGCGACGTCGCCCCAGCCCGGCGACGCCTGCACGACGGCCGACCTCGGCACCCGTCACCCGTACATCAAGAGCACCGAAGTGTCCCCGACGATCACCCACTTCAAGGGCTGGTACGTCACCGAGGGCACCACCGGTGAACAAGCCGTCACCACCACCACGACCACCACCATCAAGGTCACCGTCGGCCTCGACGACAAGATCGAAGCGAGCTTCGCCGTGGACGCCCTCAACAAGGCGGGCGTGAGCGTGGGCCTGAGCGTGAAGATGGAGTCCTCCACCACCAGCACCGAGTCGAACGCGGTGACCTGGAACTTCAACCAGCCCGGCTACTACGGCGTCTACAAGGGCACCAAGAAGGTCACCGGCACCTACGGAAGCCTCAACTGCAACCGGGCCCAGCAGACAGACGGCAGCTGGGCACTGCGGTGGGCCGAGGGACCCGGCAGCGGCAGCTTCACCACGTACACCACCCTTGAGGAAGGTGCCGTGCGCTGCCAGGACCAGGTTCCCGCGGGGAGCGTCATGGCCGAGGCGCAGACCCTCCTCGACTGCGGCGCGTCCACCGCGAAGACCGCGCATCCGGCGGGCGCGGTGGCCCCCACGGCCAAGCAGCGCCAGGACCGCCTCGCCCAGCCCGCGGCTCCGGCCGAGCGGCCCAGGGCCGCCGCGCGGGCCGCCGCTCTCGACTGCCAGTCCGCCGTGTACAAGATCGAAGTACCCGGAAAACCCCTGTCCTGGGGCGCGCCGCTCCTCGCGAACGACGGCGTTCGGCTGCGGCCCTCCTCCATCTTCAGCGCCCACCTGGACAACTGGCGCCTGTGCAACGTGACGGAGAGCAACGGCGTCCTCGAAGCGACCCTGTGGAACTGGGGCAACGGCGGCTGCGCGACCATCGCCGAGCAGGACGCCTCCGCCGAACGAGCGATCCTGACGACCGCCTCCTGCGCGGAGGACGACCTCCAGCGGTTCTACATCTACCGCGACGTACCCGGCAGCACGTCGATCGGGGTGCAGAACAAGTACACCGGCTCCATGATGGGCCACGACCGCTACGCGGACGGTGAGTTCATCCGCCAGTACTCCAGCGGCCGGCAGGACGGAACGGGCACGTACCACCTGACCGGAGTCTGAGGACCCCGTCACTCCGCGCCGCCCCGCACCCGAACCTTCGGCCCGGTGCGGGGCCGCCGGTGTCACCGGGTGCCTCAGCTCACGGTCCGGCCGCTCACCTGGTCAGGCCCGAAGTAGCGGGCGGTCACGGAGGCGAGCGCGGGCAGGGGTTCGCCCTCCTCGAAACCCCTGGCGTGCTTGAAGGCATGGACCACGCAGGTGCGCACGGGGTGTACCGGTCCGTCGCCCATGTCCCCGAGGGCGTTCGCGGACAACGGCCGGTTCTGCGGGCGCGCCAGGGCGAAGCACGCCAGCGTCGTGCGTCTGTCCTCGAACCAGAAGTAGTCGGTGATCGCCCGGTTGCCGAAGTCCATGTGGTCGAAGACGACGGCGACGTCCTCGACCCCGTACGGGGCGGCGCGCAGCGCCACCGGCAGGTCGAGCAGCTTCTCACCGGAGGCGAGCAGACGCGCCTCCTCGTGCGAGGGGCCCCATGGCGGCGGTTCGTCGTCCGGCTCCGTCGTGTCCCACGGAAAGTCCTCCGTCCTCAGCACCGTACCCACGGGCGGCCTGTCCCACCTGGCCCGACCACTGACGCCGCCCCAGTTGAGACTCGCGTTGACACAGAGCCGCCCGGCGACCAGCGTCCACGGCGTCCGCACCACACGTTCGCGCGCCAACTCGACCGCCAGCCGTCCGAACGCCTCCGGACGGAGGAGCGCCGGCTCGGGGGGTGCCACGAAGGCGTCGGTCCATATACCCATGCCCCACTTGTAGCAACGGGCGTCGGGCGGGCGCGAGCGTGTTTCCGCCGCGCCTATCCATGTGCGGCGAGGTAGGCGAACACTCCCGCGCCCGCCCCGAGAAGGAGGAGCTGCAGGACGCCGGTCACCCAGTAGTGCCGGAGAAGGAGGAACCCGCCGCTCACGACTGCGGTGCCCAGGACGATCCACGCTGCGCGTCGGGCCTCCGCAGGGGCGGCGGGCGGGTTCACGGGGTCGTCGTAGCCGTCCGCCCACCCCGTCATTCCGTAGCGGAACAACAGACAGCCGATCAGAGCCACGTCGACGACGAGCCATACGCATCCGGCCGCGACCTGGAAACCCTTTGACGGCTCGCCATACCTCACACGCACCACCTCCCGCCCCACCGCGCCCGTCGCGGGCCCCGGTCCAGCGTGCCCGCACGTCAGTGCGTCGCGCATGAGTACGGCTACTCAGGGAGAGCAGGAGTTGGTTCCCGACGCCCGCACGCCGCGAGCCGGTCAGTGCGCGGGTGCCGCGTCCGTCCGCAGAGGCTCCGCGTCTCCGTCCCCGCACAGCCCGGCCCCGCCACCGCAGGGCCCCGCCCCGCGCGGCCCCTCGGAGACGGACAGCGGCACGCCGTTGGACCGCAGCGCTTCGCGCACGTCCAGGATCAGGGAGAACACCTCGTGGTTCCGGTCCTCGCCCTGCTCGTCCCACGCCCGCTGTTCCGCCTCGACCGCCATCCGGTCCTGCGCGAAGATGCGCTCGGTGAAACGCCTGATCAGGGGCGCGGCCGCGGTCAGCACGGCCGGCACGCGGGGCTTCCTGATCATGAGCAGCCCATGGACGTGACAGGCGCGCTGGTCGGCGCCCACGGGCACGTAGACCGCCCAGAGGCTGAAGACCGGCTCGTCGGCACCCTCCGGCACCAGGTCGAGGGTCTGGTACGGGTACTCCGTGCGGATGGTCATCACGTCCCGGGAGCCGCCCGCGATGCCCTCGGCGGCGAGCATGCTCGCGCCGGCGTTGCGCTTGCCTCCGGCGTGCGTGAACAGGTACCTGGCCTCCACCGAGCGATCGTCGCTCCGGTGTCCGATGAGCTCGGGACGGAGCCGGCCGACGACGCCCTGGTGCAGGAACTGGTGGTTCATGTCCAGCAGGTTCTCGTGCATGAACGAGTAGTGGCAGCGCACGATCCGGGAGTACGTCAGCGTCTTGTACCGCGGTGAGGAGAAGGCGGGCAACTGCGGCAGCGCGGAATCCCGCGCCTTGTCCGGATCGCCGGGAAAGACGAACACCAGGCCGTACGCCTCGCGCACGGGATAGCCGCGCACACCCCGGGGCGGCCTGCGGTCGTCCTTCGTCAGATACGGGATCTGCGAGATGCGCCCGTCACCGCGGTAGGCCCACGCGTGATACCGGCACCGGAGCACGTCACCCTCCACGACCCCCATGCTCAGCGGAACCTGCCGGTGCGCACAACGGTCCTCCAGCGCGTGGACGGCCCCGCTCTTCCCCCGGTAGAGCGCGAGACGCTCACCGGCGAACACGGCGGCGACCACCTTCCCGACCCGCACGTCCCGGGTCAGCGCCACCGGGTACCAGTAATCCGGATCGGCACCGACGCGCCGCAGATCCACAGCCCCGGAGAGATCCTCCCGCACCACGTCCGCGCCGGTCTCCTTCATGCCTCTCCCTCACAGATGGGGTCACACCGCCCACCTCATGATGGCCGCGCCGGCTCCCGCCGCCCCGTCAAGCGCGTCCGGACCGGTGACGGGCCCGGGCAGGGTGTGGTTTCCCGAACCGTCGATTCGGGGGCGGGCACGATCGAACGCCGCGCCTCACCCGCCGAGGATGAGGACATGACTGAGACGGCGACGGACACCGGGACGGGCATGGCCGCCCGGACGGAAGACCTGCATCGTGAGTACGGACGCGGCGGCGCCGCCGTGCGCGCGCTGCGCGGAGTGTCGGTGGAGGTGGACTCCGGTACGTTCACGGCGGTGATGGGGCCCTCCGGCTCGGGGAAGAGCACCTTGCTGCACTGCCTGGCGGGGATGGACCGGCCGACCCGGGGCACCGTCTGGTGGGGCGGTACGGAGGTGTCACGGCTGCCCGAGCGGCGGCTGGCGGTATTGCGGCGCAGCCGGATCGGGTTCGTGTTCCAGGCGTTCAACCTGATGCCCGCGATGACCGCCGCGCAGAACGTCGCCCTGCCGTGCCGGCTGGCCGGCGAGCGACCCGACCGGCGCCTCGTACTGGACGCGCTCGCCCGCGTCGGACTGGCCGGCCGCGAGCGGCACCGGCCCGGACAGCTCTCGGGCGGACAGCAGCAGCGGGTGGCCATCGCCCGGGCACTGGTCTCCCGTCCCGCGATGCTGTTCGCCGACGAGCCGACCGGCGCGCTCGACCGGGCCACCGGGCACGAGATCCTCGCCCTGCTGCGCGCCCAAGTGGACGAGCAGGCCGCCACCTGCGTGATGGTCACCCACGATCCGGTGGCCGCCGGGTACGCGGACCGGGTGCTGCTGATCGCCGACGGCGTCGTGGCGGAGGAACTCCACCGCCCCACGGCCGCCCTGATCGGTGAACGTCTGAGCCTGCTGGGCGGGGGAGGGCGGTGATCCCGCTCGCGCTCGGGCAGCTGCGCCGCCGGCCCGCCGCCTTCGCCGGACTGGCTGCCGCGCTCTTCCTCGCCCTCGCCACCCTCACGCTGTTCGGCTCCCTGTTCGCCGCGGACACTACCGCGCCGGCGGGCCGGGAGGCGGCCCGCGGACCGGGTCTGACGGTGATCGCCGGTGCCTTCGGCGAGATCGCCGTACTGGTCGCGTTCTTCGTCGTGGTCAACGCCCTGGGCTTCGCACTGCGCCGCCAGCACCGGGAGCTGGCCCTGCTCCGCACCATCGCGGCGACACCCCGCCAGGTGCGGCGTCTGGTGCGTGGCCAGGTCGCCGTGACCACGCTGGCGACGGCCCTGCCAGCCTGGGCCGCCGGCGCCGCCGCGGGCCGGGGCATGCTCGCCGAGCTGCGCCGGCGGGGGATGGCGGCACCGGGCGTCCGGGTGCCGGACACCCCGGTGCCCATGCTGGTGGCCCTGACCGTCACCCTGGCCGTCGGCCTGGCGGCCTCGGCCGTGGCGGCGCGGCGCATCACCCGGACCGCCCCCGCGGCCGCCCTCACCGCGAGCTCGACCGAGCACGGGCGTACGGGCGCGCCGCGCCTGCTCGCCTCGGCCGCTGTACTGGCGGGCGGCGGCTTCCTGCTGCGGCTGGCCGCGACACGGCCGGCCGGGCAGGTCGACAAGGCGGGGCAGGCGGCACTGCTCGGCGCGCTGGTGCTGCTGGTCGCGACCGCGCTGGCGGGACCCTTCGCGGCGCGTGTCCTCGCGGCCGTGCTGGGCGCACCGATACGGGCGCTGGCACCCGCCGCCGGATGGCTGGCCGACGCCAACCTGCGCGGGTACGCCCGGCGCTTGTCGTCCGCGGTGGTCCCGGTCGCACTGCTCGTGGGCCTGTCGGGCACCATGCTGATCATGACAAGTACCGCCGAGCACGCCGCCGGGACAGCGGCGTCCGGCATCACGGCCGACACGGACGTCTGGCTGCGCCGGACAGAACTCGCCATGCTCGTCTGCTTCGCCGCCGTCTCGACGGTCAACACCCTGGTCGCCGTGACCGCCGAACGCCGCCGCGAGTGCGCGCTGCTGCGGCTGACCGGAGCCACCCGCGGGCAACTGCTGCGCATGCTGACCGCCGAGGCCCTGCTGACCACGGCGGTGGGCCTCCTGCTCGGCGCGGCCGTCGCGGGCGCCGCCGCGTCGGCGTTCAGCACGGCGGTGAGCGGGTCGCCGATGCCGTACCTCCCGGTGGCCGGCTGCTGGTGGATCGGCGCGGGTGCCGTGGCGCTGACCGCCCCCGCCGTCGTGGCCACGGGCTTCTGGGCCGTACGCGGCCCGGCCACGGAACTGGCGGGCGCCGACGGTGACTGAGCACGGCGACGGGCCGGCCGTCCCGGACACGGCGCCACCCGGTCCGAGCGCGCCGCCCATGCGGGGCCGCGGAGCCGCGCGTGACTGAGCAGCGGCGATTCCTGACGGTCCGCGGCGGCGAGTGGGCCTTCGCCGTCGCGGGGCTGCCGCCGGCCCTGCTCGGCGGCGCCTACGCACTGACCGTCCTCTACGCGGGGACGCTGTTCTCCCTCACCGTGTTCGGCCTGCCGTTCGTCGCCGCCGCGCTGAAGGGCGCCCGCGGGCTCGGCACGCTGCACCGGCGACTGGCCGCCCGGTGGCTCGGTGAGCACATCGAGGCGCCGGCCCGGCTGCCCCGCGCGGCGGGCCCGGTCGCCCGGACACGCGTCGCGCTGACCGACCCGGCCGCCTGGCAGGCACTGCTCTATCTGCTGCTGCGGCTGCCACTCGGGCTGCTCGGGTTCGCCGCCGCGATGGTCGTCCCCCTCGGCTGCGGCTGGCTGATCGGCTTCCCGCTCTGGGTCCGTCTGATCGAACCGGGGCCGCACCCGGTCGGCCCGCTGGACGCCGCGGCCGCGCCGCTGGGCCTGACGATCCTGTGCACGGTGCCCCCAGTGATCCGGGCGCTGAGCGGGGCGAACCGCCGACTCGCCCGGTTCCTCCTCGGCCCGGTCCGCACCCAGCGGCGCGTACGGGAACTGGAGACCGCCCGCGCCATCCTGCTGGCCCAGAGCACCGACGAACTGCGCCGCCTGGAGCGCGATCTGCACGACGGCACCCAGGCTCGGCTGGTCGCCCTGGCCATCACCCTCTCGCTGGCCGAGGACGCGCTCCCGCCCACCCCCGCCCCGGAGCTCGTACGGCTGCGCACCCTTCTGGAGCGGGCCCGTGACCAGACCAACGACACCGTGTCCGAACTGCGACGGCTCACTCGGGGCATCCACCCGGTGGCGTTGGAAGGGGGCCTCGGCGAGGCGCTGCCGGGACTCGCCGCCACCTCGCCCGTGCCGGTCGCCCTCCGCCTCGACCTGACGGAACGCCCGGACCACGCGATCGAACGGGCCCTCTACTTCTGCGCCGCCGAACTCCTCACCAACGTGGCCAAGCACAGCGGCGCCCACTCGGCCGAGCTCACGGCCGGCCGGACCCGGGACCGCATCCGCCTGTCCGTACGCGACGACGGCCGGGGCGGCGCCGCGCTCGGTGCCGGGACGGGGCTGACGGGCCTGGCCGAGCGGCTCGCGGCGGTGGACGGCGAGCTCCGGATCGACAGCCCGCCCGGTGGACCGACCGTGGTCACGGCCGAGCTGCCGGCTCGTCTGTGACGTCCGGCCGGCTCCCGGTCTCCGCGAGGTAGGCGAGGACGGCCTTCACCCGGCGGTTGTCGGTGCCCGTCGCCAGCAGACCGAACTTGCCGAAGACGGCGGCGACATGTTTTTCCACCGCCCGCTCCGACACCACGAGCTGAGCGGCGATCGAACGGTTGGAGTGCCCCTGGGCCATCAGCTCCAGCACCTCGCGCTCACGAGGTGTCAGGGCGTCCACCCGGCTGCGCCGCCCGCCCCGCATCAGCTGGGTGACGATCTCCGGGTCGAGGGCCGTGCCCCCGTCCGCGACCCGGTGCAGCGCGTCCACGAACTCGGAGGTACGGGCGACCCGCTCCTTCAACATGTACCCGACCCCCGCCGCTCCGCCCGCCAGCAACCGCGAAGCCCAGGCGGTCTCGACGTGCTGCGAGAACACCAGGATGCCGACCTCGGGCGTGGCGGCGCGGATCTCCACCGCGGCACGAATGCCTTCATCGGTCTGGGTGGGCGGCATCCGGATGTCCACCACGGCCACGTCGGGCCGGTGTCCGGCCACCGCGTCGATCAGCCCCGGCGCCGTTCCCGCGGTGGCCACCACCTCGCACCCGCGTGCGCCGAGCAACTCGGCCATGCCGTCCCGGAGAACGACGGAGTCCTCGGCCAGCACCACGCGCAGGCGCCGGCGGATCACCCGCCCCGCCGTCTCCGTGCCGGACGCGCCGGCCGCCCGGCCCGTGACCTCGTACGTGTCGTCGCTCATCAGCCCATTACCTCATGCGGTCATCCACCGGCCACTCCCTGGTCCCGGCCCGCCTCAGACGCCCGCCGGACGCCGGTGACCGCCAGGAGCATGCCGATGACGGCCAGGACGGCGGAGACGAGCGCGGCGGTGTGCACTCCGTTCATGAACGCCTGGTGGCTGCCCTCGGCCACCGCGTCCCTCAGCTGCTCCGGCATGCGCGCCGAGACCGGGGCGACGCCCATGGCGACCGCGTCCTTGGCCGCGGCGAAGCCCTGGGCGTCGGGCGCGGGTACGCCGGCCGCGGTGAGTTCACCGGTGAGGGTGGAGCCGACGCGGCTGCTGATGAGCGACACCAGCACGGAGGTCCCCAGGGCGCCGCCGATCTGCAGGGCGGTGGCTTGCAGGCCGCCCGCGACACCGCCGTCCTCGACCGGCGCGTTGCCCACGATGGCGTCGGAGGAGGAGGCCATGACCATACCGACACCCAGACCCAGTGCGACGAACGGCGGCCACAGCGCGGAGTACGAGGATGTGGCGCTCCAGCCGAGCATCACGAAGCAGGCGGCGGCCTGCAGTGCCATGCCGAGCGGCATCGTGAGGCGCGGGCCGAACCGCTGGGTGAGCACGGCGCCCAGGGGAGAGGCGACGACCGAGGCGAGGCTGAGCGGCAGGGTCCGTACACCCGCCTGGACCGGCGTGAAGCCGCGCACGTTCTGCAGGTAGAGCATGACGAAGAAGATCACACCGAGCAGGATGAAGAAGTTCAGCGCGGTGATGACCGTTCCGATGGACAGCGCCGGGTTGCGGAACAGCCGCATCGGAAGCAGCGGGCGCGCCGACCGCGTCTCGTACCGGCCGAACAGCAGCAGCACCGCGACCCCGGCCCCGATGGCCCCGAGAGTGCTGCCCGACGTCCATCCCCACGTCTCGCCCTTGACGACACCGAACACCACCGCGAGCAGGCCGATGGCCAGCAGCACGACGCCCGGCAGGTCGAACTTCTCACGCGCGGCGGCTGCGTTACGGGTCTGAGGCAGGACGACGACGCTGAAGACGAGGGCCGCGACGCCGATCGGTGCGTTGATGTAGAAGACCGACTCCCAGTTCACGTGCTCGACCAACAGGCCGCCCACGATCGGTCCGAGAGCCGTGGAGACGGAGGAGACCATGGCCCAGATGCCGACCGCGATGCCGAACTTCCGCGGCGGGAAGACGGCGCGCAGCATCCCGAGCGTGTTGGGCATCAGCAGCGCGCCGAAGAAGCCCTGCACCGCCCGGAAGGCGATGACCCCCTCGATGGAGCCCGACAGCCCGATGGCGACGGACGCGGCGGTGAAGCCCGCGACGCCGATCAGGTAGAAGGTGCGGCGTCCGAACCGGTCGCCCAGCTTGCCGCCGAGGATCAGCGCGGCGGCGAGGGCCAGCAGATAGGAGTTGGTCACCCATTGCAGATCGGCGGTGGTGGCACCGAGGTCCCGGCCGATCTCGGGGTTGGCGATGGAGACGACCGAGCCGTCGAGACCGACCATGAACAGCCCGAAGGCGACGGCGATCAGAGTCAGCCACGGGTTGGCGCGCACGCCACCCGGACGTGGCTCGGCGGGGGACCCTGCCAGGGGTGCGGGGGAGCTGAGAACTTCGGAGGGCAAGGCGGTTCAGTCCTTCGGAGGGGCGCGTGCCGGTACGCACGCGCGGAGAAACGGGGGCGGCCGCCGCGAGGAGGGGACGGCAGCGCGAAGAGGGGGTGTGCAGGAAGCAGCACACCCCTGGGAACCGGCCGTACGGACGGCCTACTGGTCGGAGTGCAGCCGCTCGGCGAGTGAGTTCAGCGTCCCGAGCGCCGCGCCGAGGGCCTTCAGATCGCCGTCGGTCATGGTCCGCAGTGCGCCGGCGAGGTGCGCGCTCATCAGCCGGTGCACCTCGGCCAGCTCTCGCCGCGCTTTCGCGGTGAGATGCAGGTGTGCGACCCGCTTGTCGGCGGCGTCCTGCCGCCGTTCCAGGAGCCCCTGCTCGGTGAGCTGCGTGACGAGCGCACTGACGTTGTTGGGCTTCATCAGCAACGACTCGGCGGCCTTGCGCACCGTGACACCCTCGTGCGCCGCGACATGCCGCAACAGAGCGAGCTGCGCCTCCGGCGGCTTCGGGGCGGCGAATTCCTGCCCGACGCGCCGGTCCAGGGCACGGGACAGCGCGGGCAGGCACGCCACGAGGCCGGAGGCCACCTGGCTGACGCTCTGCGCGGACGCGCTGTTCTGGCTCACGCCGGGAGCATAGGTATCCAGAGATACCTATGTCAAAGTAGCTGAATGGTGCGCGGTGGCGCACACGCCCGGGCCGAGGCCGGCCGGATCGCCGTGCGGGGAGCGCATGCCCCGGCGCTCCGGCGCCGGATCCACGATCGCGCCGGAGGCGATAGCGTGGGTCCATGACGTGGCGGGGACCGACGTATCGGATGGTGGACGGGGAAAGGATCGACGGGGTCTGGTGCCACATCTGGCGGCGGCACCAGAGGGGCGGCGGGTACTACCTCGACGACCTGGTCGTCTTCGCCGACGGAAGAATCACCTGCGGTGAACGTACCGATCTGGACGGCCTCGCGAGGAAGCTGGCCGCGGGCTGCTGGACGGCGACCGATCCGGAGTCGCCACCGCTTCCCGACCCCCCGTCGAAGTGGGAATCCCGCTCCGGCGAACCGCTGACACCGGAGGGCTTCCTCCTGGAAGTCGCCGACCGTATCGAAGCACTCAATGGGCGGCCGACTGCCAGGCAGCGCTGCTGGGATGCGATCAGGCGGTACGAGCAGCAGCCGTCCGAGCCGAACCGGGAACTTCTCCGAGCGGCCTACCTGGCGGTTCCCGGGCACCTGCGGATCTACGTCCTCGGCGACATGGACCGCCAGGACCGCCCCCTGCGCATCCTGTTCACGGAGACCGGTGAGGCCGTCGACGGCGACGGCCCGGTGGCCACGGCCGAGATGCACCAGGGCGTCCTGGACTACTTCGCCCGCGTGAACAAGGCCGTCCAGGACGAGCAGGAGCGGCGAGCCGTCCAGTACGCGGACGACCCGGCGGAACCCGGCCGGCCGCCGCTCGTCTCCCATGAAACCGTCTACCCGCAGGGATGGCCGGACGAGCCGGGGCTGTTCATGCTCCGCAACGACTTCCCCGCACCCATCGAGTTCGCCGGCGATTCCTACGCCTCCGTCCAGCACGGGTACTGGGCCCTGTCGGCGGCCGACGCCTCCGACCGGAGCACGATCCGGGACGCCGCCTCCGGCAGGGAGGCGCAGGAGCTGGGCGGGCGGGCACCGCGCCGGAGCGACTGGTCCGATGTCCGGCTCGCGGTCATGGCCGGACTCCTTCGCGCGAAGTTCACCCAGCACCCCGGCCTCGCCCAGGTCCTCCTCTCCACCGGGGACGCCAGGATCAGCTACACCGGTTTCGCGGACTCACCCTTCTGGCGGGACGTCCCCGACGATCGGGGGCGGAACTGGATGGGCCGGTTGCTGGAGCTGACCCGCTCCGAACTGCTCGCCCGGCAGCTGTTCTGAGGTATTGGCGCAGGGCGAGGTGAGGGCCTCTTGTGCCGCCCGGCCGTGTGTAGTGGGGTGGCCGCCATGAAGACGAGAAGCATGGCGGCCCTGACGACCGCGATCCTGGTCGTGGCCCCGTTGATCGCGGTGGCGCCCGGTCCGCAGGCAGTCGCTCAGTCCCGCCCCGGCGGCCCGGCGCGATCCGCCGAGTCCACGCTGGTCGGCGGCATCGACCTCGACACGGTCACCATCCCCGAACTGCAGGCCCGCATGGCCCGCGGGTCGTTGTCCTCGGTCCGGCTGACCCTCGCCTATCTGCGGCGGATCAAGGCCGTCGACCCGAGGATCAACGCGGTCCTGCACACCAGTCCCACGGCCCTGGGCCAGGCGGTGGCCAGTGACATCAGGCACCGCCTCGGCCGAACGCGCGGCCCGCTCGACGGCATCCCCGTCCTGCTCAAGGACAACGTGAACACCCGTGACATGCCGACGACCGCCGGGTCCCTCGCCCTCGCAGGCAAGCCGCCGGCGACCGACGCGGAGCTGGTCGCGAGGCTGCGGGCGGGCGGCGCGGTGATCCTCGGCAAGGCCAATCTGTCCGAGTGGGCCAACTTCCGCGCGACGAAGCCCACATCGGGCTGGTCGGCGGTGGGCGGCCAGACCCGCAACCCATACGTCCTGGACCGCAACCCCTGCGGTTCGTCCGCCGGATCGGCCGCCGCCCTCGCCGCCTCGCTGGCACAGGTGGCGATCGGCACCGAGACGGACGGTTCCATCGTCTGCCCCGCCGGGATGAATGCCGTCGTCGGCCTCAAACCGAGCCTCGGCGTGGTGAGCCAGTCGGGCGTCGTCCCGATCTCCGCCGAACAGGACACCGCCGGCCCCATGGCCCGGAACGTGGTCGACACCGCGCTCACCCTGTCGGTCCTCAGTGGCGGTGAGCCCGCTCCCGGCCTCGCGGAAGCGGCGGTCCGCCCCGGCGCACTGCGCGGCAAGCGGATCGGGCTGTGGCGGCTGCCGGTGCTCGGCACCGAGGTCGACGCCCTCATGACGCGCACCGCCGAGCGGCTGCGAGCGGCGGGCGCCGAGATCGTGGAGGTGGACCTGCCGTACCAGGACCGCCTGGCCGAACTCGAATTCCCGGCCCTGCTCAGCGAGTTCCACCGGGACGTCGACGCGTACCTCGCGACCAGGAAGGGGCCGCGCGACCTGGCCGAGCTCATCGAGTTCAACCGGACCCACCCGCAGGAGCAGACCTGCTTCGCCGGACAGGAACTCTTCGAGCAGGCCCTCACCGCACCGCCCACCACCGATCCGGAACACCTGGCAATGCGGGCCGAGTTGGCGGACCTGTCCCGTCGCTCCATCGACGAGGTCATGACCGAGCACGGCCTGGACGCGATCGCCTCCCCGGCGAACCCGCCCGCCTGGACCACCGATTGCGGCCGGGGCGACAACGACGTGATCCCGTCGTCGACTCCCGCCGCCGTCGCCGGATACCCGTCCCTGTCGGTTCCGGCCGGCTTCGTGGGCGAACTGCCGGTCGGGCTGCTCCTCATGGCGGGCAACCACCAGGACGCCGACCTGCTCTCCCTGGGGGCGGCGGTGGAACACCGGCTGGACGGCCGGCGCGCGCCCCGGTACCTGCCGACGCTGCCGACCGGCTGAACCGGACAGCGTCACGGGCGAGTTGCGCAGCGAGGGGCTGAGTACGTTCAGGCGTGCGGCTGAGCAGCGAGGCTCTGCGGGGCCCGGCGGGTGCGGGCGATCGTCGCGGCATGCATGCCCGGGCCCCGGCCCCGTGCGGCCTGCGCCGTCGACCCTCCCTGTGCGGCCCGGCGTAGCCGTGGCGACGGCCCTGCTCGGCGTCGCCACGGCCGGAGAAAGTGGACACGTATCCCTGAGCGGAGGACGACACGCTGCCCGCGTCCCTGATCGCACGCATCGACGCATGGGGCGACGCGCAGGCGGCGGAGCACGGATCCGACGCCCCGAGCTACCGGTACGAGCTGTCGATCCCTCCCGGCCGGCGTGTCGGCGGCCACCCGTGCTGGGCGTCGACGCGCCCAATGGCCGTCAACTGCGCACCCTGCGGCGTGCCCATGGAGCTCCTGCTGACGGCTGACGGCTGACGGCTGTGAGATGGACGGCGGCTCGCACAGTTGGGCGCCACTGGAGGACCGGGACCCGCTGCTGAAGGGCAAGGCGTCGATCCGGGGCAGCGTCTCCGTCACGCGACCCACGAGGCTCCGCTTCGGCCGGGACCGCGATCTGCACGTCTTCGTCCGCCCGAGGGTGTCCGGTCACGCGCCCCGACGGGTGCCGGCGCAGGCCGGGACTGACACAGACGCTCGGTGGATTCCTGCGCGTGCGAAAAAAGGCATCTGCACCACTTAACGGTGAACATCGCCGCTATGTCCCTTGAAGCGGCGCTCAGTTGGAAAGGCTGGCCGTGCACCTCAACGAGGCGCACGGCCAACCCGAGGAGAAGACCTTGAAGCGTTTCTCGTTCCGCCGTTCCGCCGGACTGATCGCCGCCTCCGCGGCCCTGATCGCCGGTCCCGCCCTGTCCGCTCACGCCACGACCTCGGCCGCCCCGAGCGGTCAGCAGAGCTACGCCGCGCAGGCGCGGGCCGCCGGCCTCACCGACCAGCAGGCCGGGGAACTGCAGCGACAGGTCGACGCGGTACGCGCCCAGGAGCCCCAGGCCCGCCAGACCTCCGCGAACACCCTCGCCATCCCCGGCGGCACCGTCACGCTCCGCGCACCCGGCCAGACCGAAACCCGCGGCCTGACCTCGCCCCGCACGGCCCTGGCCTGCGGCAACGGGCACCTGTGCATCACGGACGGGCGCGGCGTCAACTACGACTACTACCGCTGCGGCTACTACGACTTCAACGGCGTCGGCGACGGCACCTTCAACAACAACCAGACCTCGGGCACCCGTGCCCGCTTCTACAACAGCGACGGCAGCGAACGCTGGTCCCACGTCGCCAAGGGCACCGGCACCGCCTCCTGGACCCCCGTCTTCCACATCCGCCCCTGCTGACCCGGGCGCCCTTCCCCGCCCCGCTTCCGGGGCGGGGGAGGGCCGCTCCACTCGCCCCGCCGGCGCAGCGGAAGGAGCGCGTCCTCGGAACGCCGTACGGATCTCACCGCGTGAGTCCCCGCCGGTGTGACGGCCCGGGGCGTACAGGCAGGGCACCTCGTGTGGGACAGGTACCGCTTGCCGTACCCGGCGACCGGCCGGGCCCGCTCGGAGACGACGTGGACGGGCCTGCCGGAACGGCTACCGGGCGAGGGCGACGGTCATCCAGGAAACCGCCTCCTGCCGGTAGGAGTGCCCGACCGGGTCGGTGCCGCTGCGGTCGGGGAGGCTGAAGCCGGTGACCATGACCGTGTCGGAGCCGTCGGCGACGGAGACGAGACGGGTCCCGCAGCGCGGGCAGAAGCCCCGGCGGAGCGTGGGCCAGGTCGCGTACCACGTCGGCTCGCCACTGGGACCGGTCCACGTCAGCCCGCCCCTGTCGAAGCCGACCCACAGGACCGCGGGCGCGCCGGAGATGCGCGTCTCGTGCGGGCACGAGCACAGTTCCCTGTCAAGTGCTTGTGTTCACGCTTGTGCCCCCTCTTCGTGGTGGCGCGCCGTGGCGGCTGCCGAGGGAGTGGGGCGGCCGACCGACGGACGGGATGAACCGTTTCTGTATGGCTAATCCTGCCGTATTTTGAGGGGCGTTGAGGCCGCTTCGCTGAAATTGAAGGGCCCGTTCGCGAGGGCGCGCATTCATCACCGGCTCCCCGATGCTTGGCGCACCCAGATTCCACGAAACCGATACCGCCCGAGAACTCAAGGCACTGGCTCTCACTTCCGCTCTCATCCCTCTGTGGGGAGGTAGCCTGAGTTCGTCGAGGAAATAGCCCCGAGTATTCCTCAAGTGTCTTGAGCGTCCCAGAACTGCCGCAGGTCAGCCGGTCGCGCTGGGCTTTGTTTGTGCCACCGAGGGCAGCCATTGCACGGCGTTGTCGTGGAAGGACGCGTGGATCGGTACGAGGTCTTCGCCGCTGGTGTCGTCGAGGGCCGTGACGTTGATGCCGATCTCCGGGATGTCGCTGTCGATCGCCGCGACGCGGCTGCCGCAGGTCGGGCAGAAGCCACGCTTCGCCTCACCGGGGAAGGTCTCGTACCAGGTCGGCTCGCCACCCTCGCCGATCCAGGTGATCGTCTTGAAGCCCACCGCCGCGTCACGGGGGTGCCGCCGAGTTTCTGACAATGATCACATTCACAGGTGTGAGGGAAGACTGCCGGGCCCTGGGCGGTAAAGCGGACGCGCCCGCAGAGGCAGCCGCCGGTGCGATCCTCGGCTGGTTCGGATCGCTGGGCGTCGGCGGTGGGGGTGGCGTTCATCAGGTGATCTCATAGAGGTGGTGGGCAAGTTGGGCAGATCAGTGTGCCATCGCTTCCACGACCGCCAGGACCCTGTTGGCAGCTCTGGCGTGACCCCGGCAGCGTGCACCGATTGCTGCGGCGTCACGGGTAGGGCGACAAAACTGCGGCTCAGGGGCGTCCGAGGGCGCGGACGGTCCATCCGGCATCGCGCCAGGTGTCAGCATCCAGGGTGCCGCGGCCGTCGATGACGCGCGGCTCGGGACTTTGGCCTGGGGCCACCAAATCGATTGATGGAGTGGGCGACCCACAATCACTGCTGAGGCGGGCCGTTCCACAACCGCATAACCGCAGCTGCCAGTTCCTTCAGGAGCCCGGCTGGTGCGGACTCCTTCACCACGCGGAACTCGAACTCCGTCTTGCCGTCCTTGCGTTTAATCCGCACGTCGACCTTGGTCTGCAGCCAGGCAATGGTGCCGGCCACGACGGCAAGCGCGGGCCCCACCAGGTCGGCGCCCAGCCGGGTGTCGGACGGCGGGTCCGCGAGCACCGGTCCGGCAGCGTCGCAGGTGGCGGGGTCCTCCACGAGCTCCGCGAGGACTCGACGGGCGGCCGCGTACTGACCGGGCCGATCGAGTTCGCCCAACTCGGCGCCGCTGTATCCGCCGGCTCGGAGCAGGGCCAGCAGCAGTTCCCATGCCTCGTCCTGGTCCATGGGCAAAACATGGGGCGGGCCGTCGGCTGTGAGATCCTCGGTTACTTCCTGCAGGGCCAGGATCAGCGACTTGTCGTCGAGCCTGGCGACCGCGGACGTGGTCATGTATGCCTCCAAAGGCCGAATAGGGCCACAGCGGCCCAGTGGAAGGGGTGGGATTCCCAGGGCCCAGCGGGATCCCGCAGCATGGCGCGCTGAGTGTCCCAGAATGCCCGCCATGGCGGTTGCTCGGGCGTGGCGTCGCCTTCGCCCAGGAGATGGTGGTAGAACTCGGTGAAAAACCTGCGCGAACTGGTGTCGTCGACGTTCCAGAGCGTGGCAACGACGGTGCGCACCCCGGAGTGCAGCAGTGCCTGCACGATGCCCTCCATGTGGCCCGTGCTATACGAGTCCCGGCGCGCGGTCGAACAGGCCCGCAGCGTCATCAGGTCCAGGCGCAGTCCCTCGCTGGACAACCGGCGGGCCGTCAACAGATAGTCGAGCCTGGCCCTGATGTCGATGGTGTACGGCTCCCTGGGCGGCCGCTGTCCGCCGTACGACAGGAGGACGCCCGAGTCCATCGGCTCGGCCGTGTCGAACCAACCGTGCGCTGCCAGATGCGCCATGGACGCGGAACGCAACGCCGACGCCACCACGTCGGGAGTTGCGTCGACTCCGGCCGTACCGGTGACGTGCCAACCGCTGGCAGAGATAATCTCCGCGTCCCGCTCCAGTCGTTCGGACTCCCCATCCTCGTGTGCGGCAACCGCGCCGACGTACACCGTGGAGCTGCCGTGCGCGGGCGGCAGGCCCCCCAGCATGAGCAGGGTCGTGGCGTTGCCGACTTGGACGATGGCGTGCCGATGGGCGAGGGGAAGGCCATCGTCGCCGGGTACGGGCAGAGCATGCAGTGGCAGATCGTGCAGCGGTCCGTCGGCCGCGACGCACAGGAGTTCGTGGCCAGTTACGTGGGGCAGCACGGCGAGCAGTGCGGGGGCCAACTCGTCGAAGAAGGCGAGGCTGCGCTTCCAAGGCCGCTGCGGCGGGAGCTGCCCCTGCGGCGGGAAAGCATCCGGGTCGCCATCGAAGGTGCGTCGCAGCCGCTCGGCGGCCTGCCGCAAGACGTCAAGGTCCAGCGGTGTGCGGACGGCTGTGAGCCGGTCCGTCTGTGGGACGTAGGAGAATGCGGTGATGTCACTACTGCCGCAGAAATACGACACGAAGGCGCAGTCGGCGGCGTCAGGGTGGGCGCGCAGCCAGTTCCTCAGGGCCGCGAAACGGGCGGGCGTGATGAGTTGGCGGCCCACGCCGCTGGTCCACGTCTTGTACTCCTCATGCAGGTCGAAGGCCAGTTCCAGCGTGGGCTCGCCGGTCGGCAGGCGCAACGCGGATCCGTGGTCCACCAGCAGTTCGATCAGCTGCTCGTAGACTGGGTGATGCAGTGCCACCAGCGCGGGCCTGTCCTGGACAGCCCCGTCCGACAGGGTGGTCCGCAATCGGCCGCGGGCCTCCCACAGCACGTCGAAGGCTTCCTGCAGGGCTTCGGGTCGCTCGGCACCCCAGCGTGTCAGGGCGCGCGCTAGATATCCGGTCGTCACAATCTGTATCTGTGTGCCCGAGGGTTGTCTCGCGGCCGAGGCGTGCAGATCGCGCAGATCTGAAACTGCCTCTGCATGCCGACCGGCCCGTTGACTCCGGGATGCCTGCGCCATCCGGAACATGGCCCGCGCCTCCCATGAACGGAACGTGCCGCCTCGCGCGCGGTGGAGTAGCTCCGTCGTCTCCATGAGCAAGTCGCCGAGTTCGCCCATGTCTTTGAACCTGGTCACCACTATGGCCAGGGTCAGTTCGAGGTCTCCGCCGTCCGGGCTCAGACACTTCATCATGGCCTGGAAGTACTCCTCGCCGGCCTCCTCCTCGTTTCCCTCGTCCCGAGCCAGGTCGCCGAGACCGAGCAGGGCAGTCACCATGCTGATCCCCTCGGCGCCCTCTTCCTCCGCCAGCTCCCGTGCCCGGGTGAGGCAAGTGCGCGCCGCTCTGAGCTCGCCGGCATCTCGGTAAGCGCTGCCGAGGTTGTTGAGGACCGGAGCGAGACGGCCTCCGCTAGCCTCGGCATAGGTCAACACCCTGCGGAACTCGCGCACGCTCTCCCTGGCGCGGCCGGCCTTGAGGTAGGAGAAGGCGAGAGCAGAATGCGCCTGGTACTTGCCTTCGCGGTATCCACCGGAGGAAGCCGCGTCCATCGCTTGCCGGAAGGAGTACCTGGCCTGCTCGTATGCTCCACAGTCGTCACACAGGAGCCCACGCAGGAAGTGGTACCGGCTGCGCAGTAGCTGGGTGCGAGAATCGCCCGCCAGAGGACCGCCCACATCTGGTCCCAGGGTCTCAGCGTTGAGCAGTGCAAGGGCCTCTACGGCCCGCCCCGCGTCCCTAAGCTCGCCAGCCAGGTGCAACCGGAGTCCCGCGGACCGTACGCGTTCCTCCGGGGCGAAAGGCGGAATTGCCGCAGCGTTTTGCAGGAGGACCAGTGCGGTGTCGAGATCGCCGCGCTCCATCCGAGCCAATGCCTCGCGCTCCGCTGCCTGACGGACCGTGTCGAATGAGCGCAGGAAATCGGGTGCCGAATCCCAGATACTGGATTCAACGATATGGTTGTGTGAGTTGCGGGGGTCGGCCAGCGTCAGGCGCAGGCGTTCCACTGTCCCGTGGTGGAAGTCCGCGACCGCGGCCTCCGCAGGACATCCGTGGGCGAGAAGCTCTTCACGCATGCGCGTGAGTTCACTCAGCAGCTCGTGCGGATCAACGTGCCCCGCCCCCTGGGTGAGCAATCCTTCGGCCCGCTCCACCGAGTCAGTGGCCATCAGGTCCTCGGCCAGCCCTCGCAGGGCACGGCTCGGTGCGGTACTAGTTCCCCTGTCTGCGCTGCGACCGTCCGACGTATTCTGCTCATGGTCCGACGGGCGCCGCCCGTCACCCAAGGGCGAGATGTTCCTCCAGACCAACTGCGCCCACTCAGCGTCGCTGTCGTCAACTGACGCCCCGCGAGCCGACTGTCGCATCCAGTCAGCGCGAGCACGTGCTTCGGCTATGGCCCCAGGAACCGCCCTCATGTCGCGGACAACCGTCAGTACCTTCGAATGAGGGGCCGCGCCTTCGAGTTTTCGTAGCGTGTCGTTCAGCTCCGTCTCCGGTCCATCCCCGACGAGCAGCCCGAGTACCAGGATCTCCAGGGCTGCCGGATCGTCGATCGCTTCACGGCACGCCGTTCGTGCCGCGGCGAGCACATCACCGCCCGTGACTCCACCCCCTGGCAGGCGAGCCAGCCCGTACATCGTCAGCGCCAGGTCCTTGTGGTCGAAGGGGGTCGCCAGTCCACGCTCGGCGCGCTCCTGGAGCGCGGCGGCTCTCAGCTCCAGCAGCCGCTTCTGTCCCGCCTCACCCTCCAGCTCAGCGATGCGCTGCTCAGCGACGTGCCGCTCTGGAGTGCCAGGGCTCGCGCTGTCGCGGCAGGCCCGTAGTACGCGTGCGCACTCAGCGCGCAGACCGGTGACCAGATGGCAGGTGGCCAGATTGAGACGCGCGATGATCATGTCCGGTCGCTGGGCCAACAGAACACGCCAGACCCGCACCGCGCCGTGAGGGTCCCCGTTCAACAGCAGACCAGCGGCGAATCGGTTGATACTCGAGGGATCGCCGTTCCTGGCCGCAGAAGCGAGCCACCGCAGAGCCTCGGTCCGCTCACCCTCGGGACGGCCGCTCCGCAGTACGGCGATGGAATCACCGGGACGCGTCGGCTCGTCGAACAAAATAGGCCAGTCAAGATATTCACTCAAAAGGCGTCACATTCGTCGTAGCCTGATACGAACCGCCTGAACCCGCTGCAGCCAGCACTCGCAAAAGTAGGCTCCTCCCGACGGCTTAGACTACGTGGCCCCGCCCGCCGGGGGGAACGGAATCAGGAACCTCCTTCCAGTCTTGAATGGCCAACTCGGTCTGATCGCCTCGGCCTTCACGGCTACACCAACTCCTTCCGCTTCGAAGAGGAGTGGACGGAGGTCGTATGGGGAGACCCCGCCTCTACCGCATGGGGCCATCAGCCGAAGAGGCCAGCTTCCGAGCCGTCCTACGGAATCACAGCCTCCACGCCCGTGGCCTTGGGGACGAGACCTCAACCCAAGGGCATGAGGATGTCCCCCCATCGAGTCGTAGGTCGCGTGTACCCCCTCCAGATTGCCGAGGCGGTGGCGCTCGAGACAGAGGGCGCCGAGGTGCCGGGCTTCGTAGATCTTCGAGCGCCAGGTCGTGGCGTCGGACTGGTCCAGGGGGCCACACGTCTCCAGAACGCCTCTCGCTCGTCCGGTTTGGCCTTCGCCATACGGGTGGTCCAATCCGCCATCGGATCGCCCCACAAGGTGCGGTCGTAGTCGATCACCCCGCTGAGTGCGGGCACTGGGGCCGACGCGCCCAAAAGACAGTTGATTGTCCTTCACCCAATAGGAGTCGAGCTTCGGTGATCTCGTCGAAGGTAGTTCGGTGCTGGTCGACAAGGTCTGCGACCTTGCGCAGGTCAGTACCGTCCAGTCCTGCGTCGTCGAGGTCGGCGGCGATGGTGGCGAAGGAGGCGGTCAAGGTGCTGTAGCCGGGGTCGGCGACGGGGCCGAAGTGCGTACCGCGTGGACGGTCCGTGCGACCTCAGCGAGCTGCCGGAAGAAGCCCGGCCAGCTGGCTCGCGGGTAGGTACCGAGCTGCTCGGCGGCCGAAATGCCGTCCAGGAGCGTTTGGACCATGACGTCCCGGCCGATGACCTCGTGGGTGACGTCGGCGGCGATGAGCCAGGGCATCAGCGGGGCGATCGGCGCGAGGTAGGGCAGGGTTACGAACTCAGTGCGCCCGCACCTGCGAACCCTTCGCCGAGGACCACCACCACCCGGCCGCACTCGGTCAGAGAACCCGCGCGCGCTTCCGTCCGCGGGCGTGATCAGCGGCCCACCGGCAGCCGGAGACCGAGGCGGCACTCTCGGTCACAAGCTCCTGTCGTGCGAGAAGTCCCAGAGTATGGAGGATGGGACGGGAGTGAGAAGGGTCGTTCGTGCCGCGATTCAGCCCTCGCGATCCGAGGTCTGCCCGCCGCCTGGGACGACTTCACCCCTCGCCCCGACCGCTTCCTGGCGGGCGGCTGTTCGCGGAACGAAAGGGATCCACATGCCGGTCATCACCACCCGTGACGGTGTCGACATCTTCTACAAGGACTGGGGCCGGGGCCGCCCCGTGGTGTTCATCCACGGCTGGCCGCTCAACGGCGACGCCTGGCAGGACCAGCTGAAGGCGGTCGCGGACGCCGGGTTCCGCGGCATCGCGCACGACCGCCGCGGGCACGGCCGCTCCACGCCGGTGTACGACGGGTACGACTTCGACACCTTCGCGGACGACCTCAACGACCTGATCACCCAGCTGGACCTGCGGGACGTGACCCTGGTGGCCCACTCCATGGGCGGTGGCGAACTGGCCCGCTACATCGGCCGCCACGGCACCGACCGCATCAAGTCCGCCGTTCTGCTCTCCGCGGTCCCCCCGCTGATGCTCCAGGGGCCCGACAACCCCGAGGGCGTGCCGCAGTCCGTCTTCGACGGCATCAAGGACGGCATCCTCGCCGAACGCTCACAGTTCTGGAAGGACACCGCGGTCGGCTTCTTCGGTGCCAACCGGGACGGCAACAAGGTCACCCAGGGCAACAAGGACGCCTTCTGGTACATGGCCATGGCCCAGACCATCGAGGGCGGCGTCGACTGCGTGGACGCCTTCGCGTCGACGGACTTCC
The DNA here is from genome assembly GCF_052542855.1 of Streptomyces sp. SAS_281. Classification (NCBI taxonomy): domain Bacteria; kingdom Bacillati; phylum Actinomycetota; class Actinomycetes; order Kitasatosporales; family Streptomycetaceae; genus Streptomyces; species Streptomyces sp. SAS_281. The sequence continues at coordinate 31,632 of NZ_JBMNDO010000011.1, read as the reverse complement.
ACGAGGACCTCAAGAAGTTCGACGTGCCGACCCTGGTGGTGCACGGTGACGACGACCAGGTCGTCCCGATCGACGCGACCGGCCGCAAGTCCGCGAAGCTCATCGCGAACGCCACGCTCAAGGTGTACGAAGGCGGCTCCCACGGCATCGCCCTGGTGCCCGGTGACAAGGAGAAGTTCAACCAGGACCTGCTGGACTTCCTCAAGAGCTGACACCCCGCCCCGTGCCCGGCGGCGCGCCCCCGCGGCGTCCTCGGCGTCGCCGGTAGTGAGTCCCGCTTCGGGGTGCACGCCGGTGACTCCGAGGAGGAAGAGCGCGAGGGGTCGACGTGCTGGCTGCCCACTGACGGAGGCGGACACGAACTGCGAGGTACCGGCGGGCTCAAGAGGAACCCGGGACGGACGGCGTTCGCGCGGACCGATCGCCCACGGCAGAGCTGCCGGGCGCCCGCCTGATGCGGCGACCAGCCGAGCCGGCGGGCCGGCCGAGAAGAACGCCGACCAGGACCAGGGCCAGCCCTCCCCACTGCTGAACGGTCAGCGTTTCATCGGCGATCGTCATGCCCAGCAGCACGCCCGTGACCGGATTGAGCAGCCCGAGCAGGCCCACCGTTCCTGTGGGCAGGTGTCGTAGTCCGGCGAACCAGACGGTGAAGGCCAGGGCGGTGGCGACCAATGCGGCATAGGCGAACGCGATGAGCGTGGACGGGGAGAGCGCAGGCGGAGGCCCTTCCGCCACTGCAGCCACGGGGAGCAGCAGCAGGCCGCCGGCGGTGAGCTGCCAGGCGGTCGAGTCGAGCGCACCGGAGTCGGTACTCCAGCGCTTGGTCAGGATGTGACCGAAGGACGAGACAAGCATGGCCGCGGTCGACGCGAGGATGCCCCGCACGTTCGATCCCTCCATGCCGGTGAGCAGCATCAGGCACACCCCGGCGAGGCCGATCCCGGCTCCGCCCAGGTGAGCGGCCCGGGGGCGTTCGGACACCAAGGGCCAGGCGATGAGCATCATCGCCAGCGGGGATACCGCCATGACGGTCGAGGCCAGGCTCGTCGGCAGGGCCTGGGAGGCGACGTAGACGAGAGTGAAGAACATGCTCACGTTGAGCAGGCCGAGCACGGCGGATCGCCACCACCAGGCGCCGCGAGGGCGCCGTCGGCACAGGGCCAGCAGGACGAGGCCGGCAGGCAGTGCACGCCAGGCGGCTCCGTACAGGGGGTAGCCGGTGGGGAGAAACGCGTGGGTGACGAAGTAGTTGGTTCCCCAGGCCACCGGCGCGATCCCGGCCAGCGCCACCCATCGTATATTAGCTTCCATGGAAGCTAATATAGCTTCCCGGGAAGATAGTATGGGTTCATGGACGACCGGGAGCCCCAGGACCATGTAGCCCGCATTCAGGCCGACTGGCGTCGGCAGCGGCCCGACATCGACGTCTCCCCGCAGGGGGTGATCGGTCGTTTGCATCGCCTGGCCGACGCTCTCACCAAGGAGCTCTGTCGCGTCTACGCCCGCTACGGCCTCAGCGAAGGGGAATTCGACGTCCTGTGCGCCCTGCGGCGCGCCGGCGAGCCGTACGAGCGAGTACCCAGCGACCTCGCCGCACACACCATGGTCACCACCGGCGCCATGACGAAACGGATCGACCGCCTGGAACGGGCCGGTCTCGTCTCCCGCCGCCGGTCGGATGACGACCAGCGCGGCCGGATCGTGGCCCTCACCGACCCCGGACGCGAACTGATCGACCAGGCGTTCACCGACCACATGCACAATGAACGCCGTCTGCTGGATCTGCTGCCCCCTGCCGAGGCAGAGGCGCTCGAATCGCTGCTCACGACCTGGCTCTCCCGCATGGAGGGCAGGGAATGACGACAGTCCGCCGCAGGTCACGCGCTGGCGCCCTCCAGCAGGGCGAGGGCGTTGCGGCCGCGGCGAGGTCCTGGTGGCCGATGCCGATGAGCTTGATGACCGTGATGTCATCAGGCCCTCGCCGTCCGAAGACGCGACGCGCTGCGCCATCGGGTCCGCGGTACCGGCCTCGGCGAACGCGAGCGCGGACCGCACCAGTTCGATGACATCGCTCCAGGCGGCTCAGCCGGCACGTGCGCGCCGGTCAGGGCGTGGGCCGTGGGACGGCCCTTCTCGACGGCCCGGGTGCCGGGCGGGCGGAAGCCGCGCAGGACGAGGAAGGCCATCCCCTCCGCGTCCTGCCGCTCCATGGCCTCCCAGTCGGCGGCGAGGAGCGCGATCTCGTCCTCGTCCAGGGAGATGCCGCGCCGCTCATCGGGCGTGGTCCGCGCCACCGGGGTGATGACGACGAGAGCGCCGCCGTGCCGGAGCCGCCCGCCCAGCGTGCGCAGGACGCGGCTCCTGTCCTTGAGGAAGGGGTACACCATGCGCATCACGACCAGGTCGTACCCTTCCGCGTGCAGCGGTGCGGGGTCGTCGCGCTCGATGTCCAGGCACAGCCACCGCACACCCTGGACGTCGGCGTGCTCCTCCCGCGCACGGGCGACAGCGGTGTCGGCGAAGTCGACGGCGTCCACGGTGTGGCCGAGCGATGCGAGATACGCGGCCAACTCGCCGGTGCCACAGCCCACATCGAGCGCCTGTCCGCCGCCGGTGTATTCGGCGAACAGTTCCCGCTCGCGCTTCCCCACCTCCCGGAACCCCCGGCCCTCACGGAAGTGCTCCACCCACTGGTCGCGCCTGATGTACGTCAACGTGTGGCTCCTGATGGGTCGGTGCCGTGGTCGGAGCGGAGCCGGGCCAGGGTGCGCCGGCCGCGTTCCACCAGTTCGGGGTCGCCGTGCGAGGCGCCGTAGGAGATGCCGGAAACGGCGTCCAGGACGGCGAGGACCGCGAGTTGGGACTCCTCCTCCTGGGTGAAAGGGCGCCCATAGCCGTTCAGCACGGCTGCCAGGAGGTCGGGGCGGCCGTGCCAACTGTCGGACAGTCGCACGAAGTCCCTGATGGCAGGCCCGTCCTCGGAGCGCTCGAAGTCGATCAGGTACAGCGTGCCGGTGTCCTCGTCCCAGCGCATGTTGCGCAGGTGGAAGTCGCCGTGCGTGGGGACGGTGGGCAGGGCAGCGGCGCCTTCGACCGTGGTACGCACGAACTCCTCGTCGCCGTCGACCAGATGGGGCCGGGCACCTTCCAGGTGCCGTTCCAGCTTCCCCACGGGCGGAACCCCGCCACCCGCTCGGCGCGGCGCGGCGCTGTTGTGGATGGCGGCCGCGAGCCGACCGATGCGGTGGAAGACCTCGCGCTCCCGCTCGGGCGCCCGCACGGCACCGTGCAGGGGCCGGCCTCCCACCGCCGTGAGCACGACGGTCCGCAGGGACTCGTCGGCGGCCACCAGCCGGGGCGCGGCTTCACCGAGGCCCGTGACCCAGCCCCGTAACGCCGTGACCTCGCGCCGGTGAAAGCGCTCATTCCGGTGGATCTTGACGTACCAGGTGCCGCCCTCGGCGCCGTACGCCCGCCAGACCCGGCTCTCCTCCCTCGTCCAGGAGACGTCGGCCCAACGGGTGATCCGCCCCACCGCCCGTTCGGCGAAGGCGCGCACCGCACCCTCCGGGGCGGCGCCGGGAATCAGCAGCATCCGGTCCGCGGACGGGTCGTACGCGATGGGATCGTCGGGCTCCTGGAAGTGCACGCCCAGGTGTGCTCCCGCCCGGTAGGCGTCCAGTCCCGCCCGGCAGTACGCGACCATCGGCTCCGGCAGCTCGTCCAGCGCGAACCACCCCATGGCATCGCACTTGTCCGGCTCCATGACGCGCGGCGTGCCGTGCCAACGGCGTACCTCGAAGAAGACCCCCACTCTCGCCCGGCCGACCGGTGGCCGGTGGTGCACGGTGACTGCCGCGCGCACGTGTGCCGGATCCACCACGAGACCGGTCTCCTCCAAGGTCTCGCGTACGACGGCGTCGACCACGGTCTCGCACTCCACATGGCCCGAGGGCGCGTGCCACAGGCCGCTCGCGTACCCGCCACCGGTCCGCCGGGAGAGCAGCACCTCCGGGCCCCGGACCCCGTCGCGTACGGCCAGCAGGTGCGCGTCCACCGGCGCGTCGGCCCGGGTCAACGTGCCCACCCCAGCTCCGTGTAGACGCGGCCGGCCCGGATGCCCTCGATGGCGGCGCGGGTGTAGGGGACCAGCGGCTCGGGCAGGTCCTTGGCGTCCCACCACTGCCAGGCGACGCACTTGTCCGGCTCCTTCGGCTCGGGCGTACCCTCCCAGTGCCGTGCGCGGAAGAACAGGCCGATCCTGGGACTGTCGCCCGGCCGGTCCACCATGTGCACGGTGTGGACGAGTTCGGCATCCGCAGGGTCGATCACCAGCCCCGCTTCCTCATACGCCTCCCTGACCAGGCAGGCCGTCGCGGACTCCGCCTCGCAGTGGCCGGCGAGTGCGTGCCAGGAGCCGCCCGCGTACGCCGAATCGGGGTGTCGCAGCCCCAGCAGGACCTGGCCGTCCCGCTCCAGGTAGAGGTGGACGCCGACGACGTTCAGGACCGTCCCCGGTGGCGGGTCTGCGGGCGCGTCGTGCTCGGCGGCGTGGCGCTCCAGAAGTGCCCGGGTCGACGGCAGCATCGTCATGTAAGGGAACTTCTCCGGCCGCACCCAGGTGACCATCACACCCTCGGTGAGCGGCAGACGGGCCGGGTCACCGTTCCAGCGGCCGGCGAACACCTGGACCGGCACCCGGGTCCCGTCCGTGCCGGTGACGTGCTCGACCGCGTACGGCACCAGGCCGGCGACCGTCAGACCGGCCTCCTCGCGCAACTCCCGGCGGACCGTGTCGAGCAGCGTACGGTCCTGCGGGTCCCGGCCACCGCCGAGCAGCGACCAGCACCCCGGCTCCCAGATCCACGGCTTGTTGGCGTCCCGGAGGTGCAGCAGGTACCGGCCGTGGCCGTCATGGATGACCGCCGAGGCGTTCAGGGGTTCGGGCCGCCCGTCCGGTTGCGCCTGAAGAAGCTTCGTACGCAGGGTCGCGGACCTGACCTCCGCCAGGGGAAGCCACTGCGCGCCGGACACCTCCTCGTCCTGAAGCGTGACCTCCGGCGGCTCCTCGTCGGCCAGGTGGAACACGTAGCGGAAGTCGTAGTGCCGGTGGGCCTGTTCGCCCTTCGAGGGGCGCGCGTCGATGTCGTGCACGTCGATGTCGACGGGGGAGCCGAGCCACTGCCGGGTCAGGCACACGGCGTCCGGAGGGATTCCCGTCTCCTCCTGGAGCTCGCGCAACGCGGCGACGAGCAGGCTGCGGTCGTCGGACTCGGTGTGGCCGCCGGGGGTGAGCAGGAGCCCGCCGGAGGCCCGGTGCCGGATGTGCAGCACCCGGGACCGGCGGTCGATGACGACAGCGCTGCACGTGATGTGGGCGGGGAGCGTCGCACGGTCGGCCGGGTCCTCGACGCCGTCGAGGAGGGACAGCAGCCCGGCGAGGGAGTCCCGCTCGTGCGGGTGGCGTGCCAGATACGCCTCGGTGGTGGTGCGGATGTCGGAGCGGTTGAGCGGCATGTCATTCCCTCTCGGGACGGCGGCAGGGTACGGGACGGCGGGGCGGCTCACGCGGGGGCCTCGTGCTTGTCGTCGTCCGGCTCGGACGTGATCTGATAGGACAGCAACTGCCGGAAGAGTCCGTCCCGTTCGGCGAGCTCGGCGTATGTGCCCTCCTGGACGACGCGGCCCGCGTCGAGAACGACGACGCGGTCGGCGACGGCCACGTTCGCGATGCGATGGGTCACCAGCAGTACCGCCCGGTCCCGGGCCAGGGACCGCAGCCGCTGGAAGATGCGGAACTCGGCACGTGGGTCCAGGTTGGCCGTCGGCTCGTCGAGGACCAGCAGGCCGGCCGGGCGGAAGAACGCCCTCGCCAGGGCGATGCGCTGCCACTGACCGCCGCTGAGCTCCTCGCCGTTGAGCCACTCACGGGCCAGGAGGGTGTCCAGGCCCGCGCCCAGCTTGTCGATCACCTCGTCGGCGTCGGCCGCCTCGCACGCCTCACGGACCGCCGCGTCGCCGCGCGCGGTGGGCTGCCCCTGGGTGACGTTCTCGCGCACGGTCAGGGGCCAGTGCGCGTAGTCCTGCGGCACGAGGGCGACTTGCCGCCACAGGGCCTGCGGGTCGGCCTCGGTGGTGGGGACGCCGTCCCACAGCACCTGCCCGCCGGTGGGCAGGTAGAGTCCGCTGACCAGCTTCGACAGCGTCGACTTGCCGGAGCCGTTGAAGCCCACCAGCGCGGTGACCTCCCCGCGGCGCAGAGTGAGGGACACCTCGGACAGGGCGTTGTGCTCCTTGCCCGCGTAGCGGTGCGTGACCGACTTGAGCTCGATCGTCTCCGGCGGCGCGGAATGGTGCGTGCCCCGGCGCAGGCGGAAGCCGCCCGCCTTGTCGAGGAAGCCGGTCCAGTCGTCCATGTACAGCCCCGTCCGTACGGCCCGTGCGCCGACGGCCACCAGGCCGCGGACCGACATGCCGACGGTCTGCAGGGCGAAGACGGCCGTGCCGGCCCGGCCGACGCTGATCCGGCCGGTCGCGAGCAGCCCCACGACCGCCGCCCACACCACCGCCGACCCCAGGCCACCGCACACCGCGCCGACCAAGGACATCCGCGCGCCCTGGTCGGCGGCGGCGCGGTCCTCGCGGTTGATGCGCGCGACGGTGTCCCGGTACCGGCCGGACAGGAAGCCGGCCATGGTCCCGGCGCGGATCTGGTCGGCGGCGTCCTTGGTGTAGATGTGCCAGCGCAGCACGGACAGCATCCGGTTGTCGCCGTTGCTGCGGAGGTTGGCCAGGTAACGGACGCGCGCGGCGCTGACCTGGGCCACGGCCTGCGGCAGGCTGGCCGCGACGAGGAGCGGGAGCAGCACCCAGTGCACACCGGCGAGCACGACGGCCCCGGCGAGGAAGGCGGCCGCCGAGGCGATCAGGTCCTGCCCCTCGTTGATCAGGTCGCCGGTGACCTGGGCGCCGCGGTCGGCGGCCTCGCGGTCGCGGTTGAAGTCGGGGTCGTCGTACGCGCACAGCTCGACCTCGGCGCATCCGGTGAGCAGCATCTGCTCGGCCTCGCGGGACATCAGCGGACCCAGGCGCGCGGAGAGCCAGTTGACGGTGATGCCCAGGAGCGCGCGCACCCCGGCGGCGCCGGCGAGCAGGGCGACGGACGGCCATGCGTCGAGGAGACGGTGGTAGACGTCCCCCTCGCGCAGCAGGGCCGTCAGGGTGCCCGCGATGGCGACCAGACCCAGGGCCTGCATCACCCCGGTCACCAGCTGGCACAGCAGGAGGCCCACGGTCGCCCGCCGGTCGACCCGCCACGCCAGGGCCAGTGAGCGGCGCACCAGCTGCGGCAGTCGGCGTGCCATGTCGCGCATGCGGATCGACCGGCCGGCCGCCTCGCGGCTGCCGGTGAGATCGACGTAACGCATCTGCGTCCCGGGGGCCACTCCGGTCGCGGGCGCTAAGGGGACGGTGCGCGGTCCCGGGACGCTTCCGGCCGGTACTCCGGTGGGCTCACTCATGGTCGCTCGCGTTCACCGGGTGCCGCTGTTCGATTTCAGGAGGCTGCTGCGAGGGGGAAGGGGCGGGGTGCATGGCGTTCCTCCGTCTGGGCGTCGAAGTGGCACTGATGCTCTAAAAACGCGGTGGATCCGGTCCCGTAACGGCCGGATCGGAGGGCATTCTGTGAACGCAAGTTCTCATGGAGGGCTCAGGCCATGGGGCCTCTGGAGTGTCGTCGCTGAAACTCGTTCGATCAGGTCGGCTCACCCCTGCGGGGGATTGCGGCCCTTGCGCGGCCGTCCGGGCCACGTCCGTAGGGTCCCTATGACGACACTCCTAGCCGGTGGCGCGTTCGACGCGCTCCGAGCCGACGCCGTACGCGATCACGAGGCCCTGTGCGGGGCGTACGAACGCCCGAAGGAAACGACGCTGGGCGAGCAGACCGCCGGACTCAACGTGCTCACGATCGCCGCCATCGGGCAGCCGGACGCGGATGCGCTGAAGTACCGGTACGAGTAGCGGTCGGGGGCCCATGCGCCCGTCGCGGGAACAGCGTGCGTTCGCTGAAACGGGCACCGCCGGTGCGCCGACTCCTCTACTCTGGCCAGTCGTTTGTGCGCCCCGGGGCGCATGGTGCTGAAGGAGGACGTGCCTGTGCGGGCCCTGCGGTCGGACGACCCAGTACGCGTGGCGGACTACCGGCTGCTCGGCCGGCTCGGCGAGGGCGGGATGGGCGTGGTCTACCTCGCCCGGTCCCCGCGCGGCCGCATGGTGGCGGTCAAGTCGATCCGGCTCGAACTCGCGGCGCTGCCGGACTTCCGGCTCAGGTTCGCCGAGGAAGTCGCCATCGCCCAGCGCGTGGGCGGCGACTGGACGGCGGCCGTGCTCGACGCCGACCCGCACGCCGAACGGCCCTGGGTCGCCACCGCGTACGTCCCCGGCCCGACCCTCGCCGAGGTGGTGTCCCGCCACGGGCCGCTGCCGGAGCGCTCGGTTCGCGGGCTGGCATCCGGCCTCTGCGACGCACTGACCGACATCCACGCGGCCGGGCTCGTCCACCGTGACCTGAAACCCTCCAACGTCATGGTCACCATCGACGGCCCCAGAGTGATCGACTTCGGCATCGTCCGTGCCCTGGACGGACCGACCCACGGCGGGCTGACCTCCACCGGTGTGGTCGTCGGCTCCCCGGGCTTCATGGCGCCCGAGCAGGTGCGCGGGGAACGTCTCACCACCGCCTGCGACATCTTCTCGCTGGGCTCGGTCCTCGCCTTCGCCGCCGGCGGACGTCTGCCCTTCGATACGCCGGAAGGGCGCCCGCACGCCCTCATGTACCGGGTGGTGCACGAGGAACCCGACCTCACCGGCGTTCCGGAGGCCCTGATTCCGCTGATCGGCGACTGCCTTGCCAAGGACCCGGGGGCGAGACCGTCGCTCGCCACGCTCCGGGCGCGCGAGGAGACGCAGTTCCGGCATCTCGGCCCCTGGCTTCCCGCCCCGGTCCTGGCCAGGCTCGGGCAAGACGCGGCCCAACTGCTGGAGCACGAGGACCCCGGAACCGGTCTGACGGGGGAGAACGGCCTGGCCCCGGCGCAGCCGCCCGAGGACGAGGTCCTGACGGTTCCCGCCCAGCGCCCCGCCGTCCCGGCCACCGCCCCCGTCACCGCGCGGGCGGAACCGGAGAACCGGCACGGGACGTCACCGCGCACGCTGGCCGAGGAACGCAACGGGCGCAACGGTCCGGCCCCCTCCACGATGGCCGTGTACGTGACCCTCGCCCTGTTCGGGCTGGCGTCGCTGGGCGCCACGGTCACCCAGCTGAACCTCCTCGGCGACAGGATCTCGTCCGTCTACTCACTGGACGAGGAAATGGCCTACCCCTGGGGCTACATCCAGTCCGGGACGGCGGTCGGCTTCATCATCGCCTGGCTGATCTGGTGCGCGAGAACGCGTGCCACCGCCGAGGAGTTCGCACCAGGCCGGCTGCGTTACACGCCCCGGCTGGCCGTCCTCTCGTGGTTCATCCCGCTGGGCAACCTCTACCTGCCCAAGCAGATCGCCAACGACGTCTGGCACGCCTCCAGTCCGACGTCCCTGGGCGGCGCCATGGCCCCGGCCACCCGGCTCCATGTCTGGTGGGGATGCGCGGTCTTCACCTTGGTGACGTCGCCCCTGTACCTGTACTGGGCGGGGTTCGCGTGGGCCGAGTACGGAGACTTCACCCAGCACGACAACGGGGTGGCCTACGGGTATGACGGCTACGACGACTGGTACACGTACGACATGGCGGACGGCGCGTGGGTGGGCCTGGCCCTCCGCATCCTCGTGCTCCCCGCGGTCGTGACGACCGCCCTGTACGTGTCCCGCCTCACCGCGATGCAGCAGGCGCGCAGCACCACCACCTGACAAAGCCCTACTAGGACATGCTGCCCCGGCACACCGTCCCCGGGGCCGGAGCGCGCCCCGTGCGGAGGTATCGGTCGACCGCCTCCACGACGCAGCGGTTCTGCGGGTACGTCCCGTGGCCCTCCTCCTCGGCCGTCAGGAGCACGCCCACGCCCTCGCCCAGAGCGCGGGCCATACGGCGTGCCCCGGCGTAGGGGGTGACCGGGTCACCGGTTCCGCCGACCACCAGAATGGGATCCGCGCCGTCGGCGTTCACCCGCGGGGTGACCCGCTCGCCGTCGAACGGCCAGTCGTAGCAGAGGTAGACGCCCGAGGACCAGGCCGGGCCGAACACGGGCGACGCGGCCTCGACGCGCCCCGAGTCCCTGTCGAGGCGGTCCAGGTCAGGGCGCAGGCTGGAGTCCGCACAGGTGATCGCGGTCAGGGCGAAGCGGCCGTCGTCGAGCGGGTCCGCCGTGCCGTCCGCGGACCCGCTCCGGTCCGAGCCCTTGGCCAGCGGGCGGCCGTCGTTGTGGTCGGTGAGCGCGGTGAGCGCCTCGGCCAGTGGCTGCCAGCCGTCCGTGCCGCGGGCGAGATGGTCGCCGACGGCGTACGCGAAGTCGTCGGCGTCGAGGGTCCTGCCGCCTCCGGCCGGGGCGGGCTTCTTCTCCAGGCGGCCGGCGAGACGCGCCATGCGGCGGGCGGCCTCCTCGGGTCCGTCGCCGGTCGGGCAGTCGCGGACATGGGCCGCGCAGTGCACGGCGAACCGGTCGAACGCCGCCTGGACCGCCTTGGCCTGCGACACCTGCTCCTCGTCGAGGTCCTCGGTCGGATCGACCGACGCTTCCAGGACGAGCCTCCCGACGTGCGACGGATACAGGTGGGCGTAGGCCGCGCCGAGCGCCGTGCCGTACGAGACGCCGAAGTAGTGCAGCCGCTTGTCGCCGAGGAGGTACCGCATCAGGTCGAGGTCGCGCGCGGTGTGCGACGTGCTGATGTACGGAAGGATCGCCTTGGAGTGCTCGGCACAGGCGGCGGACCCCTTGTGCGCGGTGTCGTCCGCGGTCTTCCCGCAGCGCAGAGGGAGGGTCGCGCCCACGCCGCGCGGGTCGAAGGAGACGAGGTCGTAGCGGTCGAGCAGCGGTCCGTACTGGCGGATGCGCGCGGGGAGCCCGCTCACGCCGGACACGCCGGGCCCGCCGAAGTTGAGGACGAGGGAACCGATGCGCCGGCTGTTCGGCCCGGTGGCCTTGCGTCGTATCAGCGCGACGTCGATCGTCCGGCCGTCGGGCTTCCGGTAGTCGAGGGGGGCCTTCATGACGGCGCAGTCGTAGTCCTCGCGCGCGGTGGGCGGCGCGGTGCAGCGGGACCACCGGAGGTGCTGGCCGGTGGTGAGCGCGGCGGGCAGCCCGGTGGGCGGGTTGGTCGCGGTGAACTCCGTACGCGGCTCCGCGTTCCGGTGGTGGGCGTCGCGCTGGAGCCAGGCGCCGACGGCTCCGATCGCGGTGAGGAGGAGGACCGCGATGATGCGCGCACCGGCCGAGAAGCCCGGTCCGCGGCTTCGTACCGGATGTGTGCCGCTCATGGAAGACCCCGCGTTCCCGCCCCTGGACGCCCGCCCCGTGCCCGCGCCCGAACTGATGCCCGTCGAATGGGTGCAGCGTACAAGCCGCCTCCGGGAGGGCGGGCGGCGTCGTCGCAGGGAACCGCAGGGCGGCAGCGATACCGCCTGGTGCACAGACAGTGACGGGGAACAGCCGTCGCGTGGCTGTGCCGTCCCTGCGACGAGTCTGTGTCATTCCTCGCCCAGTGTGAGTGGGGCATCGCGGCGCGCCTCATTGACGCACTGCCGTCGCCGTGACACCCGGCACACCCGGATGCACGGTCCTGTTGTTGAACACCCCGGCTGTCGTACAGCGCAGCCCTTACCGCGAGTTAGGTCAAAATGATACGCAAGGGACGCATCGTCTTCGCAGTTGCCCTCACCACCCTGGGCCTCGGCCTCACGGCCTGCAACGACGGCGAGGACGAGGCAACGGGGCAGGAATCGCCTTCGGCCTCCGCCCCGGCCTCGCCCGCCCCGAGCAGCGACAGCCCCTCCGCGGAGCCGAGCGACGACGCTTCCACCGCGCCCAGTGGTGAGGTCGCCGCACCGGGCACGAAGTTCAAGGTCGGTGACCGGGCGGTCCTGCCGTTCAAGTACGGGACTTCCAAGAAGGGTACGGTCGCCGTGACGGTCACGGCGATCGAGAAGGGCGCCGAGGCCGACATGGCCCCCTTCGGTGACAAGGCGAAGGGCATGACGCCCTACTACATCCGGATGAAGGTGGAGAACGCCGGCGGCACGGACCTCTCCTACTCGTCGCTGAGGCTGCGCGGCAAGCTGGCGGGCGGCGCCCCCACGGGCGTCATCCTGATCGGGGACCTCCCGGGCAAGTGCGACAGCGAGACGGCCCCCCGCGACTTCACCACGAAGGGCGCCTCGTACGAGACGTGCTCGCTCAGCGCCACGAAGACCGGCCCCATCGCGGCCGCGTCGTTCGAGGAGGGCGACGCGTACAGCGACAGCCCGGTTCTCTGGACCAACTGACCACCCGTTCCCGTCCGCGCGGGCCGGGTGCCCCGTACTTGACGGAGCACCCGGCCTACGCGTCGCGCCACGCGTCGGTGGCGCAGGGGACTTCGAAGTGCCACCACCCGTCGTCCCGGCCCCGGGCGAGCAACGCCTTGATGCCACCGAGGTCTGCCCCGGCCGGCACGGTGAAGGAGACCAACGGGAGATCCTCGCTGAACACCTCACCGGCCAGACCGAACGGTGACAGCCGCTCGTGGACGGCCTGAGCACTTCTCCCCAGGGGACCGGAGGGAACGGGCAGGACCCGGACCGTGCAGTTGCCCGACGCCTCCACCCGTTCCTTCGCCCAGTGCAGCCCGTCGGCGTCCGTCACGAACCGCACGACCTCGCCCTCGGCCACCCCGTCCTGCAGGAAGGGGGCGTTCGCCACCCTGGCCGTATCTCCACCCAGCCGGGTGGCCCAGAGCCCTTCGGTGTCGTAGGGGAGCCAGCCCTCGCGCGGCACGAACCGGTACCACAGCTTGATCAGGGCGCCTTCGGTGGCGTTCGCCTCGGACGGGCTCGGAGAAGTCATGGCCCTGATGATCCCGTACGACGCCCCCGTCTCCGGCTGCCCCCCCGGTCGACCGGATCGATCCCCTCGGTACGCGGGCGGTGACGGTTCGCGCGCCGGGCACGCTGAGTGGAGTGTGCGGAGGATCAGGACAACGGGTGGGGAGCCCATGGGGCGGCGAGGAACGGGTCGGGGATGGCGGGCCGCGGCCCGGGTGCTGACGCCGGTGGGGCTCGTGCTGCTGGCCGGCTCGGTCGCTCACGGCATCGGGCGGTACGACACGGTGACGGTCGGGGGCGAGTCCATGCGACCGGGGTTCCCGCCCGGGGCCCACGTGCTGGTCGAACGGATCGGCTCGGACGGCGTACACAGGGGAGACGTCGTCCTCATCGATCCGCCCGAGCGGTACATGACCGAGCCGGTGCTGCGGCGCGTCATCGGCATCGGCGGCGACCAGGTCACCGGCGACGGAGGCCGGGTCACGGTGAACGGGAGGATGCTCGACGAGCCGTATGTGGCGGACAAGCAGGGTGATCCGCACGCCGACCCGTACGACGTCCGGGTCCCGGCGGGCCGGCTCTTCGTGCTGGGCGACCATCGCGCGAACTCCAACGACTCCCGCTACCACCTCGATGCGCACGAAGGCGGCTTCGCGGCTTCGGGCGTACGAGGACGAGTGGTGCCGGGCGCGACCGTACCCACCGGCCCGGCGGTGTTCGCGATCCTGGGCCTCGTACTGACCGCGGCCGGCCTCGGCGGGTACGCGGCCGGGCGCCGCGCGGCCGGGAAAGGGCGGGTCACGCCGCCTGCCGTGCCTCGGTGGCCCGGAACTCAGAACGCATAGCGGATCGACAGCCAAGGGGCGTGCGTGTGCACCAGACGGCGGATGGCCTCCACGGCGGCGGCCTTGGTGGCGTCTTGGTAGCGCACGTTCAGGTTGCCGTTCTCGGACCGCTTCGTCTGCTGGAGGCCGGGGCGCCAGATGATGTCCTCCGCCCGGGGATGCCAGGCCATGTTGACCTCGTGCAGCTGACGGTTGTGCGTCAGCATGATCACCTCGGCCGCCGCCTGACGCTTCACCGTGGCGGGCAGGACATCGTCCATCCGCCGCAGCAACTGGGCCCATGCCTCCTCCCAGCCGTCCCTGATGACGACGGGCGACAGGTTGAAGTGGACCTCGTAGCCGGCCTCGACGAAGTCCGCCGCCGCGGCGATGCGGTCCTCGACCGGGCTGGTCCGGATGTCCAGCAGCCGTGAGTCGTCCGGAGGCATCACGGAGAACCTGACGCGCGTGCGGCCACGCGGGTCGAGCAGCAGGAGGTCCGGGTTGACGAACTTGGTCGCGAAGGATGCCTTCGCCGTGGGCCAGCGGGCGAAGGCACCAACGAGATCGGCGGTGTTATCGCTGATCAGCGCGTCCACGGAGCAGTCGTTGTTCTCGCCGATGTCGTAGACCCAGGCGTCGGGGTCGCACTGGTTCGGCTGCCCCTTGACCCCCTGGGCGGCGACGTGGCGGGCCAGCCGGGAGACGATGCCGTCGATGTTCGTGAAGACCGTGATCGGATTGGCGTAGCCCTTGCGCCGCGGGACGTAGCAGTAGGCACAGGCCATCGCGCACCCGTTGGCGCCGCCCGGGGCGATCCAGTCGGCGGAGCGGCCGTTGGGCCGCACGCTGAACGTCTTCCTTTCCCCCAGCACCAGCACGGTGCTCTTGATCCGCACCCAGCGTTCGGCATTCCCCTGGTTGCCGTGCAGGCCCGGGATGCGCCAGTGCGAATCGACGGGCACGACCTCGGCGTCCGGGAAGCGGGCGAGGATCCGTTTCCCCCGCCACGACGCCGCGGCCCCGGCCTCGGCATGGATCTCCCGTACGGCCAGCATGCGTCGCGCCTCCTCCGAGTCACGGAAGGGCGCCCCGGGCGCCCTGGAGCCCTCCGGCCCGCCCGGCAGGTCGTCGAGCTCGAACAATCCGTCCGGGACGTACTCCGGGCGCCGGGAGGGCGGAGGGTTGCGCATGATGTCTCCGGGATCAGTGGCTGCCCGGTCAACGGTACGGGAACGGCACGGCCCGGCGGTCTCCCCGCGCGGGTGGCAGGGAGACGGAGGCAGCCGGGGCCGGGGAGGGGGCGGTCAGCGGGCGGCCCTGCGGTAGCGGGTGAGGACGGCCGCGCCGACCCGCTCGGCGGCCAGGCATTCCAGGTCGGTGCGGGGGCCGTCGGCGGGGAACAGCCTCTGCCCGGTGCCGAGGACGGTGGGAAAGGTCAGCAGCCGGTACTCGTCCACCAGGTCGGCGGCCATCAACCGGTGCACGACGCCCAGGCTTCCGGCGACGACCACATCCCGCCGCTCACGCTTGACGGCATCGGCCGGATCGCCGTCGAGGATTCGCGAGTTCATCCACGCCGACATGTCGCCGGGGGCCAGGGAGCGGGAGACGACCAGCTTGGGCACGGCGTTCATCCGCGCGGCGAACGGGTCGTCGCGGCCCGGCCAGATCCGCGAGAACAGCTCCCACGTGGTGCGCCCGAGCAGCAGCACTCCGTCGTCCATGGTCCGGCCGAGCCGGAACTTGTCCCCGGCGACCGCCTCCGGGCCGTGCCTGAACGCCCAGCCGCCCTGCGGGGTGGCCTGGGACCCGTCCGGGTCGGACACGATCCCGTCCAGCGTGATGAACTCGATGACGACGACGCTCACGATGACTCCTCTCGGTTCGGTGCTCACCGGTATCTACCGGCGGCACCACCCCGACTCATCGCTCCCCGCGCACATCGTTCGCGGAAATCTCGCGCGGCAGCCGGAAGGCGTCGAAGACGCGCGGATCGGCGAAGACGACGTTGTGCGCGACCCGGCCGTCGAGGACGGTGACGACCTGCAAGGTGTGCAGACGGTGCCCACCGCCTCGCTCCGGGGCGTACGCGGCGAGCGCGGGCTGCCCGTTGGCGGTGATCTCCCGCATGGCCCAGCCGGTGCCGCGCATCGCGAACACCCGCTCCAGGAAACGGCCGTAGTCCCCGCTGCCGGAGTACCACAGAGGCACCGGCGGCATCTCCAGCACCGCGTCGTCGGCCAGCAGCCGCACCAGCGCGGGCACATCAGCCGCCTCGAACGCCCGCACATACCGCTGGATCACCGCCCGTGTCCGGGGGTCGTCCGGCTCGGCGACGGCACTGCTGTCGCCCACCTCGGCGATGGCGGAACGGGCGCGCTGCAGCGCGCTGTTGACCGCCGCGACCGTCGTCCCCAACTGCCCGGCGACCTCGGCGGCGGTGAACGCCAGCACCTCGCGCAGCACCAGCACCGCCCGCTGCCGGGCCGGAAGCACCTGCACCGCCGCCACCCAGGCCAGCCGCAGATCGGCCCGCACCTCCACGTCGAATCGCGCGTCGGGGAACGGCTCCAGCCAGGGAACGTCGAACGCCGGTACGAGCGGAGCTTCCGGATCGTCGCTCGGGGCCCCCAGCCCGGACGGCAGCGGACGCCGCCCGCGCCCCTCCAGAGCGGTCAGGCACGTGTTGGTCGCGATCCGGTACAACCAGGTCCGCACCGAGGCGCGCGCCGGATCGTACCGGTCCCGGGCCTTCCACGCCCGCAGCAATGTCTCCTGCACCAGGTCCTCGGCCTCATGGAACGAACCCAGCATCCGGTAGCAGTACGCCGTCAACTCACCCCGGTACGTACGGTTCGAGATCCACACGGGCATCATGCCGCACGCCGCCCCGCCGGCGGTCACGCGTTCCCGCGCACGGCCATCCGAACGGTGGCTGCGGCGCCACCAGGAACAGCCGGCTCGTCGCGGCCCCGTCACCTTCCGGGCCCGTCTGCGACGATGGCGGCATGCTGCAGGTCTGCCTCAACGGAGTTCGAAGCCGTGCCGAGTGTCCCCGTCTTCCGGTCACGGCGGCCGAGTTGGCGGCGGCGGCCCGTGAGGCCGTGGCCGCCGGTGCCGAGGACATCCATCTGCACCCCAAGGACCGCGACGCACGGGACACGCTGGAAGCGGACGCTGTCGCCGCCGCGGTGAGCGCGGTGCGGGCAGCGGTGCCTGGCGTTCCGGTCGGGGTCACCACCGGCGCATGGGCGGTGCCGGATCCGCACGTCCGCGCCGCGCACGTGCGGTCCTGGAGCGTGCTTCCCGACCACGCGTCCGTGAACTGGCACGAAGACGGTGCCGACGAGGTCGCCGCCGCCCTGCTGGAGCGGGGGATCGGCGTCGAAGCGGGCATCTACTCCGGGACGCCCGCGGCGGAGCGGTTCCTCGGCCGGCCCGGCCCCGTCCGGGTCCTGCGCGTTCTGGCCGAGGTCGCCGGGACCGGCTCGCAAGGCGCGCTCCACGCGGCGGAGAGGCTGCTGGCGGAACTCTCATCGGCAGCCGTCCCGATTCTGCTGCACGGTGAAGGCGCCTCCGCCTGGCCCGTCCTGCGACTCGCGGCCGCCCGCCGCCTGGACGCCCGTATCGGCATGGAAGACGTACTGGCCCTTCCCGATGGCCGGCCCGCCGCCGGCAACGCGGCCCTCGTCCGCGCGGCGCGGGGGATCATCCACCAGGAAGGGCTACGCGCATGCTGATCCCCACCGAGGCCGTTGACGGCACCGCGCTGATCGAGGTCGTACGGCTCTCCGGCCTGCCTGCCGGGCGTGACCACCCGTACCCCGGTGTGGTGGTCGCCCACTGGGCCGGAAGTGATGTCGCCGCGGCCCTCTCGCTGATGGCGGCCCTGCCGGGCAGCGAACAGCACCGATGCGGCTTCTCGCCCGGCTGGAGTGTCCGAGCCTACGGCGAAGACCTCGGCCTGGCCCTGTTCGAGGCGGCATTCTGCTACACGTGCCACGAGGTCCGTATGCGGGGAACGGTGGTGCCCCCTGCTCTGGCCACGCAATTCTTCGACCCGTCTTCTTCTCCGGCCCGAACCCTTCGGTCGCTCTTCCGCCAGGCGGGCGGGTAGGTGTGCCATCACGCCGAAGGCGCGACGAGTCGAGGCCATCGCCCCTAACGGCAGGGCCATCCCGGACGGTCCCGGCGGAGGCGCCGAATGGGCGTTCCAAAGCGCCCCATAAGATTTACGTAAGGTCATGTGAGTGAAGCCGCGCCTTCGGGGCACAGGACGTCTCGGAGGTTGATAAAAATGGTTCCTGTCATTCTTGTTCTTCTGCTCGCCCTGCTTCTTTTCGGTGCCGGATTCGCACTCAAGGCGCTGTGGTGGATCGCCGTCATCGTGCTGGTGGTCTGGCTGCTCGGATTCGTTATCCGGCCGACGGCGAACGGTAAGCGGGGCCGCTGGTACCGGTGGTGAATTCCTTGCTGCCCGGGTCTGAGACAACGGTTCACAAAGAATTTCGCTTCTACGGAAGGGGCCTGCCATGCTCGGCATAGTCGCCGCGGTGTTGTTCTTCGTGTCGTTCCTGATCAACGCGGCGGATATCAGCACCAACGATGTCTTCTCCTCGACCAACGTGATGCTGCTGGGGCTCACCGCACTGGCTCTCCACGTGGCCGGGATAGGAAGTGGCTTGGCCCGCAGGCGGTGAGGTGCCGCCTCGCATCCCCTGGCCGTGAACGAGCCCCCGACTTCGCAGTCGGGGGCTCGTTTCGCGTGCGGTCTCTTCAGGACAGGGACAGCAGGCGGTCGAGGACCCCCGGGTCGGCCTTCACACCGTCGTGCAGATGGGTTTCGGACACCCAGGTGCGCAGGCCGCGCACCCGGGACGCCGTGGTCAGGGCATGGTCGTGGTCGACGTACATGTCCTGGCGGTACACCGCCGCGGCGACGGGCACCGTGTTGGCCGCGAGACGGTCGAGGTCGTAGAGGGCGGGCCAGTCCGTGCGGTGGGCGAGCGCGTCCGCGGCCGCCTTCAGGGGGACGAGGGCCGGGTCCTCCTCGAACATCCAGGGGTACATCATCTCGCCCGTGAAATGCAGCGGCCCGCCGGCGGAGGCGTCGAACTCGGGGAACTCCGCCCGGACCCGGTCGGCGGACCATGCCGTGGGACGGCCGCCCTGCGCGTAGATCGCCTCGTGCAGGACCGCGTACAGCGGACGCGGCGCGAGGGAGACGACGGAGTCGACGCCCCGCAGGAACGTGTCGGAGAGGACCGGCCCGCCCCGCCCGGGGACGAAGGCGCACTCCAGCAGGTAGTGCAGGGAGTCGAAGGCCGACGCCGTGCCGAACGTGATCCCCAGCGTCTGGAACCGCCGTACCGACAGGCGCTCGCCCGAGGGCATCCGGACATCGTGGTCCGCCAGGTGGGCCGCCACCCGCTCGGCCAGGGCGCGGTCGAGCGGGTAGCGCGCGAAGTACCGGGCATTGGCGGCGAGCGTACGCCGGTACGCCGCGCGGTACACGTCGTCGGCATGACCGGTGAGTGTGGGCAGACCACCGGTGATCAGGGCCCGGTCGAGGCCCTCGGGGGCGAGGCCGAGATAGGTGAGCGTCGCGAAGCCGCCGAAGCTCTGGCCCAGGACCGTCCAGGGCCGGTCGCCCTGCATCCGGCGGCGCAGCAGCTCCGCGTCACGGACGATCGAGTCGGCCCGGAAGTAGGTGAGGTACCGCGCGGCATCGGCCCGGCCGGCCAGTGTGGTGCGGTCCGCCGGGGTGGAACGGCCGGTGCCGCGCTGGTCGAGGAGGACGACGCGGAACTCCTTCAGGGCGCGGCGCAGCCAGGCGCCCGCCGCGTGGGGACGTTCCGCGCGCCCGCCCGGCCCGCCCTGGAGCCAGAGCAGCCGCGGCAGCTCACGGCCCTCCATGCCCTCGGCCACGACCTCCCGTGCGAAGACGGAGATGCCGGGCCCGTCGGGCCGGGCGTGGTCGAGCGGTACGTCGAGGGTGTGATCGGTGCAGACGAGGCCGCTGTGGCGGTACGTGATCTGGTCGTCGGTCAAGTCCGGCTCCTGGGGCGGGGTGAACGGGGGGCGGGTGCGCGGCCGTCGGTCAGTAGCCGGCGACGCCCAGCTCGCGGCAGATCTCGACCAGCTCGGGGTGTATGTACACGCCGTCCTTCTCGATGCACTCGCCGTCGAGGAACAGGGACGGGCCGAGGATCGAGCCGTCCGTGTGGGCGGCGGACACCCACGGCTCGCCGCCGATCCAGGCACCCTTGGTGCCGATGCCGAGCTCCACGCAGCCGAAGACGCGCTCGTCCTCCACGATGCGGCCGGTCGGCGCGGGCACGCCCGGGTTGAACCCCAGGGACCAGTGGGCGACGCGGAACATGTTCGGGTCGTCCCAGGACTCCATCCAGCGGCGGAAGATCTCCGCGTCCTGTCCCTCGCCGTCGATCTTCGTGACGACGCCCTTCTCGACGGTGCAGCGGACCGGGGTGCGCAGCAGACCGAGCTGGTCCGGCGGCCACAGGGCACCGTCGAACACGAGCACGCCGTCCTGGGTCTCCTCCAGCGGGTTCCAGGAGATCTGGCCCGAGAGCATGACGGTCTCGCCGGGATTCTCGGCGGGCTTGCCCCGCAGATTGATGGGACGGTCGCCGTTGCGGCCGGTGATGTCGGTGCCGTTGGCGGAGGTGATGCGCACTTCGTCCGCCTGCTCCAGGAGTCGGACCAGCGCCTTGCCGAGCTTGATGACGCCCTCGAAGTCGGGGCGGCCGACCGTCGCGACGAGCATGTGCACGTCCATCGCGGTGAGGTTGGTGTAGCGGCAGCCGTTCGCCATCGCGCGGCGGAACGCGTCGGAGTGCATCACGTACGAGACGGCGAACTCGATCCACACGTCGGCGTCGGCTATGGCGCCGGCGACGGGGCGCGGCGGCTCCATGGAGGAGCTGGGCATCGTCTCGTACCAGACGACGACGGGGTGCGCCCCGGCAGCCGCGACGGCCTGGGCGGTGGCGTCCACGACACGGCGGTCGCTGCTGGTGTCGCCGGTGAGGACGACGTGCTCGCCGGGCTTGACCAGCATGACCTGCTCGACGAGCTTGCGAGCGGCGAGGGCGAGTTCGTAGCTCAGGTACTCGGGGCGGGGCTCGAGCCGGCTGAACATCTCCATGGATCTTCTCCTTGCGGTGGTGCGTATGAACGAAGGTGGTAGAGGGGGGCTAGCTCGCCTTGATGATCTGGGCGGAGTCACCCAGGGAGCTGCCCGCGATGAGGCCGGCGCCGACCAGGTTCAGTTCCTCGTCGGCGGCGGGGCCGCGCCACTTGCGGTATCCGACGCGCACGGCGAGCGCGGCGAGGACCAGCCAGCAGGCGTTCGGGGTGAGGATCAGCAGGCCGGTCGCGAGCATGACCCCCATCTGCCGCCTGGTCCCGCCGATCAGCTGGATGGCGGCGCCGGGGATGGCCCACAGCAGCAGGGTGCGCAGCACACCCGGCTCGCCCAGGCCGTTCTTGACGGTGTCGGCGTAGACCTTGGCGACGGGCGGGATCAGCCCCTGCTTGAAGTACGACTGCCACAGGACGGCCACCACGACGAGGGCCGCGGCGAAGCCGATGAGGGCGGCGCGGAACTGTTCGCGGCGCCCCTCCCGCTCGTACGGGTCCCAGGGCCGGTGCTCGCGGCGCAGCAGCCACCCGGCCTTCAGGTCGTAGCCCATGTCGGCGAACGCGGGGCCGGTGGCCGACACGTAACCGACCAGGAGCGCGAGCGGCACCGACGGGATGCCGATGAGCAGCCCCAGGACCAGGAAGATCAGGGTGACGGCGAACGACGGGAACCAGCCGGACTGCATCGCGGCGAGCCCGACGATCAGTTCGTGCACGAGCGCGGCGAACGCGGCGAACAGCACCCAGCCGAGCAGCCCCAGCGGACTCATGTCACCGATCAGCCCACCGAGGACGGCGAGCAGCACGGCTCCGGCGACGAACAGGGCGTAACCACGTACGAGCGAGCGCCGCAGCGCCTTCTCGTCAACGGTGTACGAGGTCGTCTCGTCGTGCCCCGCGAGGGTCGCCGCGGCAGCGGGCTGCTGCTCCGAGCGGCGGCGGACCAGCAGCACGACCGCCTGGCCGAGGGCGACGACGCCCGCGCCGACCATCACACCGTGCGGCACGTACCCGGCGCCGAGGTCGGTGTGGAACAGATCGGGGCCGAATTCGCGCAGACCGAGCCCCACGCCGAACATGAGCAGCGCCCAGACGTTTCCGAGGAAGGCGACACCGGCGGCGGACAGCGGCAGGCTGAACAGGGTGCCGCCCAGTCCGACGAGCGTGCCCGCGCCGAGCACCAGGGCCCGCTTCCCGCCCTTGTCACCGGCCTTGATCGTCTCGGCGGCCGCCTGCCCGGGCGGCCAGGCCGCGTCGGCGGGCAGCAGCCGGGAACCGAAGGAGCGGTAGAGCACCCAGGTGTCGATGAGCAGGCCCACGAAGGAACCGGCCAGCATCGGCCACACCAGGTCCTTCCGTCCGAAGACGTACGGCACCGCGATCGAGGTGAGCAGCGCGTTGGCGGAGGCGAAGGTGGCGGCGGAGATGGCGCTCTGGGCGAGGTTCTGCCGATGCACGGAACGCATCGAGCGCAGTCCTGCGAGCGGGATGCGGCCGATGAGCATGGCGATCAGCGCGCCGACGACCGAGGTGTTGGCGGAGATCCCCAGCTTGGCGACGAGGTCCGCGCCGATGACGGCGCCGACGACGGACAGCACGGCGAGGACGACGAACACGACGGGTTCGCGCACCCGGGGGTGGCCGGCGCCGGAGGATGAGGCGGCGGAGCCGGAGTCGGATGGCGGCGGCGCGGTGGCCGACCGCGAGGTGTGATGCGACACGGAACACCCCTTGGTGGGTGGGCCCTGCCCCGGGACGGGGAGGGACTTTTCGGGCAGGCTGCGGTGATCCGCGTACTCGGGCACGACGCACGTCGTACGGATGTGTGGCCCGCCGGACGGCGCCGCCGGGCCGGGCGGGTCAGGAGCCGAAGGCGGCCGTGGCCTCCTCGGCTCCGGCCAGAACGAGTTCGGTGATGCGGTCGACGGCACGGGTGACGCGGTGCGCCGGCCCGATGACGGTGAGCGAGGCGGCGATGCTGCCGGCCTGGAACACGGGGGCGGCCACGGCGGCGACGGCCTCGTCGTACTCGCCGTGACTGACGCTGTACCCCCGGGAGCGTACGTCCGCGTACCGGGCCAGGAGGGTGTCGAGGCCGGTGACGGTGTGGTCGTTGAAGCGTTGGAGCGGGGTGGCCCCGAACAGGCGGCGGATCTCCGCTTCCGAGTAGTGGGCGAAGATGGCGTGGCCGGAGGCGCCGGCGTGGCCGGGCATCACGGCACCGACGATCGCGGTGTAGCGGACCGGCCCGGTGCCGTCGACAACCGCGGCGCACCGGTATCCGGCGCCCTGCGGAACGTTCAGTACGACGCTCTCGCCGGTCTCCCGCAGCAGCCCCGCGAGGATCGGCCGGACCAGCGACGGCAGCACACCGCTGTGTTCCCCGGCACGCGCCAGCCGGGAGACGGCGGGGCCGAGCCGGTAGCGGCGGGTGGTGGTGTCGCAGGTCAGGAAGGAGCGGGAGGCGAGCGTGGTGAGGATGCGCTGGGCGACGGCCTTGTCCCAGCCGTGCCGGCGCGCCATCTCGCTCACTCCCCACTCGGGACGCCGCTCGGTGAACGACAGCAGGGCGAGCAGGGCGCGATCCGCTCCCTGCAGAACGCCGGGCTGGGGCGGAGCCAGGAAGTCCACGTCGCCGCCTTGGCCGGCCTCGTGGGCGGTGCCGCCGGCGGACGCGCCGTTCACCTCGTTCATGGCCTCGTCCCTTTCCTCGCTGTTCCCGGTGCGCTGAGCGCAACGCCGTTGCGCTCAGCGGTGAGAACTATGTGATCAGGGGAGCGTGGTGTCAAGGGTGTTCCGCGGCACGCCGGCTTCCCCGGCCCGGGTGCCAGGCGTCGTCCGCCTCGACGGCCTTCGCGGCAGGCTGCCGAGCACACCGAAGTGGGCTTCGCCGCCGAGATGCTGGTCTCCCTGGCCGCCGGCGCCCAGCTACTGGTTCTCGGGCGCAGCAGCAGAACCGGCAGCCGGTACGTAGGGCACGTCGTCCACTCGACGCTCCACTTCGCCAACGCCCCCGTCGCCGTCGTCCCTACGAAGGAGACGCCGGCCGGCTGACGGCCCACGCCCTCCGGCCCGGGGGGGGGGGGGGGGG
>NZ_JBMNDO010000011.1:0-7525 GCF_052542855.1 Streptomyces sp. SAS_281 | reverse complement strand
GCCTGGCGGCTCCGGAGCCGCCCCGCAGCCGGCAACGACGTGGCGGTTCGCGTCGGCCGGTGGCAGGATCGCATGCGCAAGGTACGGAGAACGGGGGAGGCGGGGTGCGTTTTCGTATCCTCGGCCCCCTCGAAATATTCGACGGCAACCACTGGCGGGGAATCTCCGCCGCCAAGCCGCGCGCTCTCCTCGCCGCGTTACTGGTGCGGCGCGGCACTCCGTGCCGACGGACCGGCTGGCAACGGAGCTGTGGGGCGAGCGCGAACCCAGGGCGGCCGCCAACCTCATCCAGCAGTACGTGTTGCGTCTGCGCCGTGAACTCGGCGACCCGCACGCCCGGTTGATCGTCACCCGGTCACCGGGCTACCAGGTGGTGCCCGACGGTGCGGACGATCTGGACGCCACCGCCTTCGCGCGGCTCGGCGAAACCGGCCGTGCCGCCCTGGCGGCCGGCGAGGCGGAACAGGCGGCGGCTCTGCTCGCCGAGGCACTCGCGCTCTGGCGCGGCCCCGCGCTCGCCGACGTACCGGCCGGGCCGGTGGTGGAAGCCGAGGCGGCACGGCTGGACGAGCAGCGGCTCGACGTCCTGCACGCCCGCGTCGAGGCGGACCTGGCCTGCGGGCGGCACACCGAACTGGTGCCGGAACTGCGGCAGTCCGTGCGCGCGCACCCGCTCCGGGAGGGGCTGTGGGAGCAACTGATGCTGGCGCTGTACCGGTCGGGACGGCAGGCGGAGGCGCTCGACGCCTACCGGGAGGTGCACCGGCTGCTGGCGGACGAGCTGAGCGTCGAACCATCCGCCCCACTGCGCGAGCTGCAACTGCGCATGCTGCGCGGCGATCCGGGACTCGCCACCCCCGCGCCCGGCCCACGGCCGCCGAAGGGGCCGGCCCGCCCCGGGCGGGCTCCGGCGCCGCCGCGCCAACTCCCCGCCGCCGTGCGCGGGTTCGCGGGACGCCGGGCCGAGCTGCGGATGCTGGACGGGGCACCCGGTGACGCGGCCACCGGCACGGGCCCGGTGGTGCACGCGATCACCGGCACGGCGGGCGCGGGAAAGACGGCGCTGGCACTGCACTGGGCGCACCGCGCGGCACCGGACTACCCGGACGGCCAGCTGTACGTGAATCTGCGCGGATTCGACTCCGCGGCCGGGCCCGTGCCACCCGGCGAGGCGATCCGTGGATTCCTGGAGGCGCTGTCGGTGCCGGCGGAGCGGATCCCGGATCCGCTGGAGGCGCGCGCGGCGCTGCTGCGCAGCGAGACCGCCGACCGCCGGCTGCTGTTCGTCCTCGACAACGCCACCGACGCCGCCCAGGTGCGCCCCCTGCTGCCGGGCGGCGCCGGCTGTGCGGTGGTCGTCACCGGCCGGGGCCGGCTGGCCGGTCTCGCCGTCACCGACGGCGCCCTGCTGGTCTCCCTCGACGTACTGCCGCGCGACGAGGCGCACGAACTGCTCGTCGCCCGCCTGGGCTCGGACCGGGTCGCCGCGGAGCCGGAGGCGGTGGCCGGACTGATCGAGCTGTGCGCCCGGCTGCCGTTGGCGCTCGCCGTGACCGCCGCCCGTGCCGTCGGGCGGCCGGGGTTCGCGCTGAGCGCGGTTGCGGCGGAACTGCGCGACACCAGGGGACGGTTGGACGCCCTGGACGCCGGTGAGGGGGTGAGCAGCGTACGAACGGTCTTCTCCTGGTCGTACGTCCGGCTCGACGCCGGCCCGGCCAAGGTGTTCCGCCTGCTCGGGCTGTACCCCGGCCGGGACGTCGCGGCGCCCGCCGTGGCGGCACTGGCCCGGCTGTCCGTCCGGCAGGCCGCGGCGGCGCTGACCGCGCTGGCCCGCGTCCACCTGATCGACGAGCACCACCCCGGCCGGTACTCCTTCCACGACCTGCTGCGCACCTACGCGGCGGAGCTGGCGGCGACCGAGGAATCCGAAGCGTCACGCACCGAGGCGCTGCACCGCCTGTTCGACCACTTCCTGCACACCGCGCACGCGGCGGGCCGGCGGCTCGCCCCGATCCGCGCCGAACTGCCGCTGTCACCGCCGGTGCCCGGCTCCGTACCCCGCCACCCGGACGGCTACGAGCAGGCGATGGAGTGGTTCGAGACGGAACACGCCGCTCTGCTCGCGGTCACGGAGGCGGCGGGTCCGGCGGGCTTCGACGACCATGCCTGGCAACTGCCCCTCGTCATGGGGGACTTCCTCCACCTCAGTGGTCGTTGGCACGACTGGGCGGCCACCCAGCGCACGGCCATCACCGCGGCCCGGCGGCAGGAGGACAGGGCGGGGACGGCCCGGTGCCATTGCGAGTCGGGCCGGGCCGCGATCCGGCTGGGACGGTACGAGGAGGCCCGGGACGAGCTGTCGCGGGCGCTGGAACTTCAGCGTGAGCTGAACGACCCGGCGGCCCAGGCCCACACGTTGCGGGCGCTCGGCTGGTCGTACGAGCAGCAGGGCGACTACCGCGCCACGCTCCGCTGCGTCGAGCAGGTACTCGAACTGGAGCGCGCGGCAGGCAACCGGGCCGGGTGGGGCGGCGCGCTGAACAACATCGGCTGGTGCCACACCCATCTGGGGGACCACGAGAAGGCGCTCGCCTGCTGCGAGGAGGCGCTGCGACTGCACCGGGAGGAGGGCAGTCCGCTCGGCGAGGCGTACACCTGGCAGACCCTCGGAGTCATCCGCCGTGCCATGGGCCAGTACGACGAAGCGCTCGACTGCTTCCGCCGGTGCCAGGAAGGGTTCCACCGGCTCGGCAACCGGTACGGCGAAGCGGTCGCGCTGCGCGGCCTCGGCGAGGTCATGCGCGCCGTCGGCGACCGCGCGGGCGCGCGCGAGGCGTGGCGGTCCTCCCTCGCCCTCTTCGACGGACTGGAGCACCCGGACGCGGACGCCGTACGCGAACTGCTGCGGGCGCAGGACTGAGCGACCGGCGTCGCGGGGCCGCACGGGCTTCTCCCCGGCACCGGCCCAAAGCGTCGTCAAAGCGGAAGTTCAGCGCCGGACAGCAGAGTTGCGGCCACGCCCTGGGGGGTCCGGGGTCCGCTGAGGCCGAAAGCGAGTGGGTTGATGCGTGTCGCGCTCAAGGAGTGCACCTGGCAAGCGGTGGGGGAAGACCTGATCGTCGTCTTCGACCCCCGTGAGTCGATCACTTTGGAGGACCCCGAGGGGAAGGTCGAGGCGCTTCTCTCCGTGCTCCGGGAGGGTCCCCGCAGCGTCGACGGACTGGGTGCGGGGCTCGCCGCCCGAGGGGTCGAGGTGACCGGCCGGGAACTCGACGGCGGACTGGAGGGGCTCGCGGGCCTGGGGCTGGTCGAACGCGAGGAAGGCAGGTTCACCGGAGATCCGGCGGTGGACGAACGGCACTTCTCCAACCTGGCGTTCTTCGGCACCTTCTCGGACCTCGACCGGCACCGGACCGACTTCCTGAGCCGGGTGCGCGACGCGCACGTCCTGGTGCTCGGTGTGGGCGGCGGCGGCTCCTCGCTGGTGCAGTGTCTGTCGGGTCTCGGCGTCGGCCGGCTGACGCTGCTGGACCACGACCGCGTCGAGACCCGCAACTTCGCCCGCCAGTTCCTCTACCGGCACGAGGACGTCGGCCGCTCGAAGGTCGAGCGCGCCGCCGCCTGGGTGCGGGCGTACGACCCGGACATCGAGGTGCGCGCCGTCGACCGCTGGGTCGCGGGCCCCGAGGACCTCGCCGATCTCACCGACGGGATCGATCTGATCGTGGGCGGCCTGGACGGCCATCCCGACGCCGGCCTGTGGGTGAACGAGGCCGCTGTCCGGGCCGGCGTCCCACTGGTCGTCGGCGGCGCGACCCGCACGCTGCTCTCGTACATGTCCGTCGACCCGGGGACGAGCGCCTGCCTGGCTTGCGAGTTCTCGCGGCAACCGGAGGCGGGCACCGGTGCGGCGGCCGCGGAGGACCTCGTGCACGGCATGCGGACGACCAATCCGCTCATCGGCCCGGTGGCCATGCAGATCGGCTCGCTGATCGCGCTGGAGGGCCTGCGCTACCTCACCGGTTTCCAGGAGCCGCTGGCCGCCGGCGCCCGGGTCCGGCTAGACCTGCGGGAGGGCCTGGCGGGCAGCCGGGTGCCGTTCCCCGACGTGCCGGGCTGCCCGGTCTGCGCGCTGGCTCCGGCCCGGAAGGCCGCGGCATGACCGAGGTGGACGGACCCCCGCGGACCACCGTGCGGCTGCGACCGCTGAGCCTGGTGCCCGAGGGGGACGACGAGGTACTGGTGGGAGACCCGGGAACGGGGCAGTTCGTCGCCATTCCGAAGGTCGGCGGTGTGGTCATCGAGGCGCTGCTGCGCGGGGCGACGATCGCCGAGGCCGCTGCCGAGGCCGAGGAGTTCGCCGGGCAGCCCGTCGATGTGCCGTCCTTCGTGGAGACCCTGCGCGAGCTCGGCTTCCTCGACGAGGGGCAGCAGGCCGCACCGGTCCGCTCGGCACCCGTGCAGGGCGGCCGGTGGCTGGACGGCGTCCGCCAGGAGGTCGCGCGGCCCTTCTTCGGGCGGGTGGCCTGGAGCTGCTACGCCGCGTGCGCGGTGCTCGCCCTCGCGGTGTTCGCGTCCCGGCCCGGCCTCTTCCCCGATCCGGCCACCGACGCGTTCGTCGTGGACGACATCGGCCTCGGCAGCCTGATCCTGATCCCGCTCGCCACGGTCGCCACGGCCATCCATGAGCTGGGGCACTGGTTCGCGGCCCGTGCCCTCGGCCTCGGGGCCAGATTCGGCATGGACCGGCGCATGGGGTTCCTGCTGGTCTTCGAGACCGATCTGACCCAGCTGTGGACCGTACCGAGACGCAAGCGGTACGGACCGCTGCTGGCCGGCCTCGCCCTCGACGCGGTGCTGCTCGCCGTACCGCTGGTGGCGCGGCTGCTGATCGACACCGGGGCGTGGGCTGCGCCGGACCCGCTCGACGCGTTCCTCGCCACCTGGATCTACGTGAAGCTCACCGCGATGCTGTGGCAGTGCATGGTCTTCCTGCGCACGGACCTGTACGCGGTGCTGGTCAACGCGCTGGGCTGCCGCAACCTGTGGCGGGTCTCGACGCTGATGCTCCGGCGAGCCGTCGGGCGCTTGGACGCCGCGGCCGCGGCGGAGCTGGCCGACGCGCATCCGGCCGACGCGAGGGCCGGGCGCTGGTTCCGCTGGGTGCGGTTCTTCGGGGCCGCGCTGACCCTGGTCTGGGCAGGGCTGTTCCTGGCGCCCTCCGCGTGGGAGGTGCTGCGCTGGGCCGCCGAACGGCTCGCTACGGGGCCGGCCACCGGACGGTTCTGGTGGGCGCTGCTGTGCACGGCGGTCTGCCTGACTCCCTTCGTTCTTCCCGCGGTTCTCTCGGTCCGTGAGCGCGCACGGCGGCTCACAGCGAGGACCTGAGACCCCGCGGGTACCGGTCCACCCCTGCCACACCACTGGCCGGGGGCAGGTCATCCAGCCACGAGGAGGTGAATCGCATGGAGATCAAGGTCCGCAAGGTCGAGGACGTGAAGGCCACGGGGCTCCAGGTCTGATCGACCGGCGGCGGCCCGGCCGCCGCACGCGCCCGACCCGCCGCATCGCGGGTCGGGCCCGCAACAGCCGCTGGGGAGGGAGCGGGACTCCGGTTCCCGCCCTCCCCGGCGGGCACCCGCTCCCGGCCGGTCCCCTCGCCGAAGGCGTAGGCGTCCGCCCCCGCCGTGAGACGAGAGCGGCGGTCACGGAAGGGCGATGTCCCGGCCGTCCCCGCCGTCCAGGGCGTCCTTCCCGGTGCCACCACAGACGAGGTCGTCGCCCCCTTCACCGTGCACGATGTCGTCGCCGGAGCCGCCGAAGAGGACGTCCCGGCCGTCCCCGCCCATGACGTGGTCGTCGCCGGGGCCGGCGTACACGGTGTCGTCACCGCCGTAGCCCTCGATCATGTCGTCGCCCCGGCCGCCCCACATGCGCTGGCTCTCGTTGTCACCCATCAGGTGGTCCATGCCGTCGCCGCCGTACAGGGTCCCGGGGCCCATGACCATGTCGTCCCCCGCGTCGCCCAGGACCGTGCGGGCAGTGTGGGCGTGCAGCTCGTCGTCGCCCGTGCCGCCGCTGACGATGTTCATTCCGGGGGTGAAGGCGGCGATCGTGTCGTCGCCGTCGCCGAGGAGGACGTCGATCCTGTCGGGGCGTGCACGGTCGGCCGGCAGCTCGCAGACGACGCCCGTGGTGTCCTCGGCCCCGGCGTACGCACAGTGCTCGCCGGGTGCCAGCGGGACCACGTCTCTGAAGCCGATCCGGCGGATACCGTCGCTCGTGTACATCGGGTAGATGCTGAGGTCGTTGGTCTGCCCCGCAGCGGCGGTGAAGACGATCGACTGCGTCTCCCAGTCGGCCCCTACGCGTGCCTTCGCCTCGGTGGTGGGCGCGGCGGCGGAGGCGCCGGCTACGGGGCCGACGGAGAGGCCGGCGCATAACAGGGTCACGGCGACGGCGCTGACGGCGGCTCGGTTCCGGTTCATGAGACCTCGTCTCGGAGGAGGGGCGGTGGGCGGTCGGACCTGGTCCGCTCCGACGTGCGCGGCGTGGTGCTGCCGGGGCCGGGGGGACCGGGTGGTGAAGGCAGTCTCCCGTGCCGGCGCGGATCCGCAAGAGCGCGAAGCCGGAAGGCGGCCCACGCCGCCGTGGGGTGACCGACTGCTCTGCTCATTGACATGTCCCGTGAAAGTCGTACCGTTGGGAGCGCTCCCATGACAGCTTTGCCACTGGAAGGAGTCCCCCCACATGTACAACAAGATCCCGTTAGCCGGACGTTCGAGTTCGTACCTCCGCCGGCCGCTCCAGGCACTCGTCATGCTGTTCGCCGTCGTCGTCGGCGCGCTGGCCTGGTCGGCCCCCGCCCAGGCGCACGGCACGATCGTCGACCCCGCCAGCCGCGCGTACCGGTGCTGGCAGACGTGGGGCAGCAACCACATGGACCCGGCCATGCAGACGCAGGACCCCATGTGCTGGCAGGCGTGGCAGGCCAACACCGACACCATGTGGAACTGGATGAGCGCCCTGCGCGACGGCCTCGGCGGCCAGTTCGAGGCGAAGACCCCGGACGGGACGCTGTGCAGCAACAACCTGTCCCGGAACGCCAGCCTGGACAAGCCCGGGGCGTGGAAGACCACCACGGTCGGCGCCGACTTCTCGGTGCACCTGCGCGATCAGGCGTCCCACGGTGCCGACTACTTCAAGGTCTACGTGAGCAAGCAGGGCTTCGACCCCAAGACGCAGTCCCTGGGCTGGGGCAACCTCGACTTCATCACGCAGACCGGCCGCTACGCTCCGGCGCAGGACATCACGTTCCCCGTGCAGACCTCCGGTTACACCGGACACCACATCATGTTCGTGATCTGGCAGGCATCGCACCTCGACCAGGCATACATGTGGTGCAGCGACGTGAACTTCGCCTGAGCCGAGGAGTGCCGCACGTGGCACCGGTCTCGGCCGCGCGCCGCTGAGGCACCGCCCGGCCGAGCTCCGCCGGAGCGGGGGACACCCTGCTCCGGCGGAG
>NZ_JBMNDO010000119.1:0-24659 GCF_052542855.1 Streptomyces sp. SAS_281 | reverse complement strand
CGACAGGCCCAGGGTCGTCTGCACCTCCGGGTGGAGCCGCTTCAGCTCCCGGATCGCCCCGATGGTGGCGACCCCGTCCTTGCGCGACTCCTCCTGGCCTGTGCAGATGGTGAAGGTCAGGGTGTCGATGAGGATGTCCGACTCGCGGATGCCCCAGTTGCCGGTCAGGTCCGCGATGAGCCGTTCCGCGATGGCGACCTTGTGCTCGACGGTCCGGGCCTGGCCCTCCTCGTCGATGGTCAGCGCGATCAGCCCGGCACCGTGCTCCGCCGCCAGCTGCGTCACCTTCGCGAAACGCGACTCCGGACCGTCGCCGTCCTCGTAGTTGACCGAGTTGACGACGGCCCGCCCGCCCAGCCGTTCCAGCCCGGCCCGCAACACGTCCACCTCGGTGGAGTCCAGCACGATCGGCAGGGTCGACGCGGTCCCGAGCCGCCCCGCGAGCTCGTCCATGTCGGCGACGCCGTCGCGGCCCACGTAGTCCACGCACAGGTCGAGCATGTGCGCGCCCTCGCGGACCTGGTCGCGGGCCATCTCCACGCAGTCGTCCCAGCGGCCTTCGAGCATGGCCTCGCGGAACTTCCTGGACCCGTTCGCGTTCGTACGCTCGCCGATCGCCAGGTACGCCGTGTCCTGGCGGAACGGCACCGTCTGGTAGAGCGACGCCGCGCCCGGCTCCGGCTGCGGGGCCCGGTCCGGCGGCACGATGCCCCGTACGCGTTCCACGACAGCCCGCAGGTGGTCCGGCGTCGTCCCGCAACAGCCGCCCACCAGCGACAGGGCGTAGTCCCGTACGAAAGCCTCCTGCGCGTCCGCCAGGCCGTCGGGCCCGAGCGGGAAGGAGGCGCCGTCCGGGCCCAGCACGGGCAGACCCGCGTTGGGCATGCACATCAGCGGGGTCGCCGAGTGGCGGGCCAGGTGGCGCAGGTGCTCGGTCATCTCGGCAGGACCGGTCGAGCAGTTCAGGCCGATGAGGTCGATGCCCAGCGGTTCCAGGACCGTGAGCGCCGCGCCGATGTCCGAGCCGAGGAGCATCGTCCCGGTCGTCTCGAAGGCGAGCGAGCAGATCAGCGGGACCCGCACCCCCGTCGCGTCCATCGCGCGGCGCGCGCCGACCAGTCCGGCCTTCGTCTGGAGGAGGTCCTGCGTCGTCTCCACGATCAGCGCGTCGGCGCCGCCGGCGAGCAGCCCTTCGGCGTTCGCCTGGAAGCCGTCCCGGATCGTGGCGTACCGGATGTGACCGAGCGAGGGCAGCTTGGTGCCGGGGCCCATGGAGCCGAGGACCCAGCGCTGCTCACCGGTGGACTCGGTGAACGCGTCGGCGGCCTCGCGGGCGATGCGCGCACCGGCCTCGGACAGCTCGTGGACCCGCTCGGGAATGTCGTACTCGCCGAGCGCCGCGTGGTTGGCGCCGAAGGTGTTCGTCTCGACGCAGTCCACGCCCGCGGAGAAGTACGCGTCGTGGACGGAGCGCACGATGTCGGGGCGGGTCGCGTTGAGGACCTCGTTGCACCCTTCCAGCTGCTGGAAGTCCTCCAGTGTCGGGTCCTGCGCCTGGAGCATGGTGCCCATCGCGCCGTCGGCCACCACCACGCGGGTGGCGAGCGCGTCCCGGAGCGCGGCGACCCGCTCCCCCGCGGTCATGACGCACCGCCCAGGACGGGGGCGAGCGCGGACGCCGCCTCGGCGCCGTACTGCCGCCGCAGGATGTCCAGCACGCGGCCGGCCTCCGGCTCGTACGCCTGGGAGCCCACGGCTCCCAGCGCCAGCGAGGCGACCGCGCAGCCCAGCCGCGCCGCCTGCTCCGGGGCGGCGCCCCGGACGGTGGCGGCGAGGAAGCCCGCGCGGAACGCGTCGCCCACCCCGGTCGGGTCGGCCGTCTCGACGCCCGCGATGCCCGGCACGGTCAGGGCGGGGGCGCCGGCGCTCTCGATGCGGACGCCCCGGGCGCCGAGCGTGGTGACCCAGGTGCCGACGCGGGCCAGCACGTCGTCGCGCTCCCAGGAGGCGCGTTCCAGCAGGAGCGCCGCCTCGTACTCGTTGGTGAACAGCCACCGGGCGCCGTCGACGAGCTCGCGCACCTCGTCGCCGCCGAGGCGGGCGAGCTGCTGGGAGGGGTCGGCGGCGAAAGGGACGCCGAGGGTCCGGCAGGCCGCGGTGTGCCGGAGCATGGCGGCCGGGTCGTCGGGGGCGACGAGGACGAAGCCGACGCCGCCGGCCCGGGCCGCCTCCGCCAGGTCGATCTCCCGGGCCTCCGCCATGGCGCCCGCGTAGAACGCCGCGATCTGGTTGTCGTCCTGGTCGGTGATGCACGAGAAACGGGCGGTCTGCCGCTCGTCGCTCACGCGCACCGCACCGGTGTCGACGCCGTGCTCCTTGAGCCACACCTCGTACGTGGCGAAGTCGCTGCCGACGGCGCCGACCAGCAGCGGATCCAGTCCGAGCGAGCCGAGCCCGAAGGCGATGTTGGCCGCCACTCCGCCGCGCCGCACCTCCAGGTCGTCCACGAGGAACGAGAGCGACACATGGGCGAGCTGGTCGGCGATGAGCTGGTCCGCGAACCGGCCCGGGAAGACCATCAGGTGGTCGGTGGCTATGGAGCCTGTCACCGCGATACGCATTCGAACACTCCTGTCCCTCTCGGCTGGCCGGTGGACACCGGTCAGAGACCGGCGGCGGCCCTGAGCTGCTCGACGCGGTCGGTGCGCTCCCAGGTGAAGTCGGGCAGTTCGCGGCCGAAGTGCCCGTAGGCGGCGGTCTGCCGGTAGATGGGGCGCAGCAGGTCCAGGTCGCGGATGACGGCGGCCGGGCGCAGGTCGAAGACCTCGCGGATGGCGCTCTCGATCCGGGCCTGCGCGACCTTCGCGGTGCCGAAGGTCTCCACGAAGAGACCGACCGGCTCGGCCTTGCCGATCGCGTACGCGACCTGGACCTCGCAGCGGGTGGCGAGGCCGGCGGCGACGACGTTCTTGGCGACCCAGCGGGTCGCGTACGCCGCCGAGCGGTCCACCTTCGACGGGTCCTTGCCGGAGAAGGCGCCGCCGCCGTGCCGGGCGTAACCCCCGTACGTGTCGATGATGATCTTGCGGCCGGTGAGGCCGGCGTCGCCCATCGGGCCGCCGATCTCGAAGCGGCCGGTCGGGTTGACCAGGAGCCGGTAGTCGTCGGTCTCCAGCTTGATGCCCTCGTCGGCGAGTTCGTTCAGGACGTGCTCCACGACGTGCTCGCGGATGTCGGGGGCCAGCAGGCCGTCGAGGTCGATGTCCGCGGCGTGCTGGCTGGAGACGACGACGGTGTCCAGGCGCACCGGGCGGCTGCCCAGATAGCCGATCGTCACCTGGGTCTTGCCGTCGGGGCGCAGGTAGGGGACGGTGCCGTTCTTGCGGACCTCGGTGAGGCGGCGCGAGAGCCGGTGCGCCAGGTCGATCGGCAGCGGCATCAGGCTCGGCGTCTCGTCGCACGCGTAGCCGAACATCAGGCCCTGGTCGCCGGCGCCCTGCTGGTCGAGCGCGTCCTCGCCGGAGCCGTCGACGCGCTTCTCGTACGCCGTGTCGACGCCCTGGGCGATGTCCGGGGACTGCGCGCCGATGGAGACGGAGACCCCGCAGGAGGTGCCGTCGAAGCCCTTGGCGGAGGAGTCGTAGCCGATGTCGAGGATGGTCTTGCGCACGATGCCCGGCACGTCCGCGTACGCCGACGTCGTCACCTCGCCCGCTATGTGGACCTGCCCGGTCGTGATCAGGGTCTCCACCGCGACGCGGGAACCCGGGTCCTGTGCGAGGAGCGCGTCCAGGATCGCGTCGCTGATCTGGTCGGCGATCTTGTCGGGGTGTCCCTCGGTCACGGACTCCGAGGTGAACAGACGTGTCGTCATGACTCTCCTGAGGTGTGAGGTGGGGCGGTTGGCGTGACCGCGGCGGTCACCGGGTGCGGCGGACCACCGCTTCGAGGATGTGGGCGAAGCCCCCGGCCGGCGTCGCGGTGCCGGTGAGGACCACTCCGGGCGGCCTGCGTCCGGCCGCGACGAGCTGCCTGGCGAGCGCGTAGGCACGCTCGCCGCCCCCGCAGAACGCGCCGAGCACGAGGGGGCCGCCGAGGTCGGTCAGCGCCGCCACCACGCCCTCGGCGGCCGGGGCGGAGGCGTCCGTGTACGGCGGCGGCCGCAGCAGCACCACGGCCTCGGGCCCCCGGTAGGCGTACGCGACCCGGGTCAGCGCGGACAGCGGGGTGCCCGGTGCCCGGACCAGGCAGACGGTGCCGGTGCCGGGGCGCGCGGCGGGGCGCAGCTCCGTCAGGGCGGCCCCGCGCCGGGCGCCCGGCCGTCCGCGCGGCGCCCGGTCCGGCGGCCCCGCGAGGAGCGCGAGCGCCCCGCCGACCGTCGTCGCGGGCGTCGCCGTACGCGGCAGTTCGCGCAGGGCGTGCGCGGTCCTGGTGAGCAGGTCCTCGGCCTGGGCGAGGCCCGTCCCGAGGCAGGTGGCGGTGAGCACGAGGCCCCCCTCGTCGTCCCGGTGGGCGACGAGCGTGAGCGGGAACCCGGTGCGCGCCCCGAGCGTCTCGGGGGTGCCGACGCGGACGCCCAGCGCGGCGAGCGCCGGTGCGAGGTCGCCGGGCGGGCGCGGCCGGTTCTCGAAGACGACGAGGCTGCCGGTGCGCGGGACGGCCGTCGGCGCGGCGGGGCCGCCGGGGCGGGTCCAGGACCGGATGCGTCCCTGCGACACCCACTCGTAGCCGGACACGTCCAGGGCCTGGTCGCGCAGCCGGGCCGGGAGTTCGGCGAGCGGGGCGTACGGGTTGACGCCGGCGGTCATCGGCAGCGGGTTGCGCAGGGCCGCGGGCAGCCGTTCGACGCCGTCGAGGAGGATGCCGCGGCCGGAGACCGCCGCGCTGAAGCTGATGTCGGTCGCGCCCTCGTGGCCGCCGGCCCGGTAGAGGGCCAGCGCCCACACGGCGTGCAGGGCGCTGCTCTCCGGGCAGCCGAGACCCCCCGCCCACGCGGCGAGCCGTTCGCTCTCCCCGGGCGTGATCCGGGTGCGGACCTGGCCGGCGCCGACGCCCGCGGGCGGCTGCGTGGCGGGGCCGGGCGGGGCGTCGCGCCAGAACTCGCGGGCCGGGGCGGTGTCCTGGGCCGCGAGCCAGCGCGTGTAGTCGCCGAGGTCGGGGCGGCGGGTGCCGCCGGGCAGCTCACCGCCCGCCAGGTAGGCGCGGTAGAACTCGTGCAGCAGCAGCCGCACGCTCCAGTCGTCGAGGAGCGCCGGGTGGAAGCTCAGCAGGACGCGGGTGCTGCCCGCCGCGTCCGGGCCGCCGCCCAGGAAGGTGACGCGCAGCGGTCCGGGCCGGCGCGGATCGAGGCCCCGGCGCCGGTCGGCCTCGACGAGCGCGTGCCAGTCCACGCTGCCGAGCGGGAAGCGCAGCACTTCGGGCGCCGCGCCCTCGTGGCAGACGATCCAGGGCTCGGGCCCCTCCTCGAAGGCGGCCCGCAGCACGCTCTCCCGTTCGGCGACGGACTGCCAGGCGGCGGCGAGCCGTTCCGGGTCGAGCGGGCCGTGCCAGCTGACCGCGAGCTGTTCGCACCAGCCCTCGGTGCCGGGGTGCGCGTCCGCGTCCGCGAGGAGTTCGCGTTGCAGCGGGGTCGGCTCGATCCGGGGCGCGGGTCCGGATCCGCTCTCCGGGACGGTGAGCAGGTCCGCGAGGAGCCCGGCGGGGAAGGGCGCGGCGGCGTGTCCGGCCGGCGGCCCGTCCGGGGTCAGGCGCAGGGTGTGGTGCCCGTCATCGGCGGGTTCCAGGCGGGGCTGCCAGGAGGGGGCGGGGCGCGTACCGAGCCGGCCCAGGCGGTCGAGGGCCGCCTCGACGCGGTGCGGGTCCACGGGGCCGCGCAGCTCCAGGACGGGCGGTGCGGCCGGGTCCTGGCCGGTGAGGTCGAGGACGACGGTCATCGGGCCGCCGGGGGTGGCCCGGGCGGGGGTGGTGTGCGAGGAGTGGTCGGTGGTCATCGTCCTGCGGGGCACACATGCGGGAGCGCGGCGGACCGGCTCTGGCGCGCATGCGGGAGACCCCCTCCCTCCCCTCTGTCGGCGAATGCGGAACGAGTATGCGAGGGCCCGCCCACACGGCACTGACACGGCACTGACACGGCGGTGGTCCGGTGGTGGGGCGCCGCGGTCCCGCACGGTTCCGTCGGGGAGGCGACCGGTTCCGTACCGTACGCGGGCGTGCGACGGCCCCGCGTCTTCCTCCAGCGGGACTGGACGCGGGGCCGAGTGCGGCACGATTCAGCCGAGGAGTTCGGTGACCGCCCCCGCGAAACCCGTGTCGAGCATGGTGCGGACCGTCGTGTCGGCGGAGGCGGCCAGGCCGGTGTCGTGGCACGCGACGCTGAGCATGTACCGGCCGCCCAGGACCCGGTGGGTGGCGAACGCCCAGTCGCCGTCGGCGGCGGGCCGGCCGTCGGGCGCGAGCAGTTCGCCGCCGCCCTCGGCGAAGCCGAACTCGGTGAAGTCGAGCCGCAGCCCCTGCCCGAGCGCCTTGGTGTACGCCTCCTTGAGCGTCCACAGACGCAGCAGCCGCGCCGCCCGCTCGCCCTCCGGGAGGTGTTCCAGCGTCCCGCGCTCGGCGGGCGTCAGCACGTGTCCCTGGAGCAGGTCGTACGACATGGGCCGGGTGGCGGGTTCGACGTCGACGCCGATCCGGCCGTTGCGGCTGATGCCGACGGCGATCATGTCCTCGGTGTGCGTGAGGCTGACGTCGATCTGGTCGAGGCTGCGCAGGTAGGGCCGGCCGCCGATCCGGTACGCGAGGTCGAGTTCGGCCGGTCCGGTTCCCAGGGCGGCGGCCGCCGTGTACTTGGTGACGAGGCGTGAGGCGAGGAACCGGTAGCGCAGGGTGGGGTCCTGGGTGCGCTGGTAGCGCTGCCAGTCGCCGCCGAGCAGCCGGCGCAGGGCCGGCTGGGTGACGGCCGCCCCCAGCCACTCGCCCCAGGTGGTGTGGACGACGGCGTTGCCGTGGCGGTCCATGGCCTCGCGCACCAGGTGCCAGGGCGCGCCGGGCCCCGCGACGTGGAGGGGTGCGCTGATCCGCCCGGCACCGGGCGCGGGGATGCTGGTCATGGCGCTGCCTTCCTGGCCGCTGGGGGTCACGGCGCGTACGGGAGCGCGTCGAGGTCGTGGCCCAGCCCCTGGCCGTGCCGGCGGACCAGCTCGTCGAGCACCTGGTCCTGGACGCCGTCGGGCAGGGCGGGCACGGGAATGCCGAGGCGCTGCCCGGCCCGGGTGAGGGCGAGCACGGCCCAGGCGGGGTCGGCGAGGAACGGGTCGGTGCCGTCCTGGCCCTCCCAGACGGCGAGCACGGCCGCGGCGCCGACGATCCGGCTGTAGCGGTCGCTGAGCCGGACGACGGCCGGGTCCGCGAGGGCCGCGGGGCCGGGCGGGATGCGGCGGCACTGGGCGCGCAGCCCGCGCAGCTCGGTGGCGAACGCCTCGGCGAGCCCGGCCAGCGCGCCGGTGTGCCCGCCGGCGTCGCGGAGCGGGGCGAGCCGTTCGGCGGTCGCGACGAGGGAGGCGGCCATGAAGTCGCCGCCGCCCGCGATGCCGAGGAGCCGGTAGTCCAGATGGGGCAGCGCGGCGCCGGCGGTGAACAGCTCGGCGGGGGGCTCCGGTTCGGCGAACCAGGAGCGTTCGGCGAGGCCGCGCAGCTGGGGCACGAGGACGGACTGGCAGGAAGCGGATCCGGCGTGCCCGAGCCCGGCGACGGGCAGGTCGCGGCCGAGCTTGCCGAGTGCCCCGTACGCGGGGCTCGCGTGGTCGTAGCCACGGGCGCCGAGCACCGTGGCGAGCTCCTCCAGGTTCTCCCGCAGCAGTTCGGGCACCACGTATTTGACGGCGGCGGCGAAGAGATGGGCGCTCGCGGGCAGCAGGCTCAGGGCGCGCAGGACGGTGGTGGACATCGCGTCGCAGGCCAGGAGGTCGGCGAAGACCCCGGTGAGCGGCTTGTGCCAGCGCCGGGCGACCCCGCTCGCACGGCCCTCCGTCGCGGCGCGCGCGGCGGAGTGCAGGACCGTTCCGGCGGCGGCGGTGACGAGCCCGCAGATGAGGCTCCGGTTCACCTGGAAGGCGCGCAGGGCGATGCCGGCCCCGTCGCCGGGGCGGCCGACGAGCGCGTCCTCGGGCACGGGCAGCCCGGCGAATTCCAGGCCGGAGAAGAGGGCCCCGCGCATTCCGGTGCTCTCCACCCTGGGCAGGTGGCGCAGGTGTGCCGGGTCCTGTCCGGCCGGGTCGAGCAGCAGGACGGAGTGGCTGCGCGGGCCCGGGGCCTCGTCGGTGCGGGCGTAGACGACGTGGAGGTCGGCGCGGGACGCGTTGAGGATGACGTCCTTGCGGCCGCTGATCAGGCGTCCGCCGGGGGCCGGGCGGGCGGTGAACTCGTGGCGCAGGATGGCGTTGGCGTGGGCGAGTTCGTGGTGCAGGATCGCGATCCGGCCACCGCCCAGCAGCAGGCGGGCGGTCGCGCGCTGCTGCGGCTCGTCCCCGGCCGCCCACACGGCGCCCGCCGCGAAGAGGGAGATGAGGCCGTGGCCCATACCCAGTCCCAGGTCGCGCCGGAACACCGGCCGCACGGCCCGGGCCAGCAGATCGGCGCGGGTCAGCCGCCCGCCCAGGGCGACGGGCACGAATTCGGCGCCGATCCCTTCGTCGGTGAGCAGGGCCTCGGTCGCCTCGGGCGGGGTGCTGCGGGCGTCGGCGTCGAACAGGGCGGCGAACCCGTGCCGGTTGGCGGGGTCGTAGGGGTCGCCGAGCCGTGCTTCCAGGCGTCGCGCCCGGTCGAGGGCGTCCGCGTCCGCGCGGCCGGGGACGGAGGAGGAGGCGGGAGTGGGGGCGGGGCGCCCGGGGATCTCTGCGATGGTGGTCATGACGGCGGCGTCCGCCTCCTTCGTCGTACGGGCACGGGGTGCGGGTGGGCGTGGCTCGACCCTGCGGGCGGCCGCTCGCGACGCGGTGGAGAACCGCTCGGGAACGGCTCCAGGTGCCGTGGAACCGCGCGCCTCACAGCATGCGGATCGCGGTCTCCGCGTGGCGCTTCGCCAGGTTGAGCGTGGCCGTCGAGTTGCGGCCCAGCGCCTCGCGTACGTACCGGCGGGCCTCGGGCAGCCCGGCGCCCGCGCCCAGCACCCGTTCGACGGCGCTCTCGCGGAGGACGACGGTGTGCTGGGAGACGACGGTGACGCCGGTCGCGTCGGGCACCACGGACCACTCGCCGGTGTGCGCCTCCATGAGGGCGGGGGTGGCGGTCTGCTTGTAGACGATGCGCCCGGCGTGCGGGAAGCAGATGCGGACGGACTCGGTGGTGTGCGTGCTGCCGTCGGCGGTGACGGTGTCCATCGCCATGACCTGGACGCCGGGCGCCGGCTCGGTGAAGTCGAGGCGGGAGACGTGCGGGACCAGCTCGGCCCAGTCGCCGACGCGGTAGAGGAAGTCGTACACCAGCTCCGCGGGCCCGTGCACGCGCACCGAGTCCTCGAAGGACAGGACGAGGTCGTCCAGGAGGGTCCAGCGCTCCGCGATCCCCTTCAGACTGGCCAGCTCCGCGCGGGAGTTGGTGTCGCAGGCGGTCTCGACCCAGCGCACGTCCTCGAAACGGTCCCCGGCGACGGTGAAGTCGTGCAGCAGGACCAGCCGGGATCCCCCGCCGGGGCGCTCCTCGACGATCCAGGTGCCCTCCATGGTCTCGACCGGGGCCTGCGGCCGGGTCTGCCGGAAGGTGATGCGGCGCGCCGCCGGGTCCTGGGCCCGCTCGGAGAGCCAGGACCGCACGTCGCCGTTGGCGGTCGCCCACATGCGCAGCCGCTCGTCGCGGCCGTCGAATTCCAGGCGCTCCACGTGCACGTTGGGCGGGAAGAACAGCGGCCAGCGCTCGGCGTCCGCGATCAGCCCGTAGACGACGCCCGGCTGGGCGTCCACGTCGACACTGTGCCTCGTCCGGTGCACACGTACGTCCGACACCACACACCTCTTTCTCGGTTGTTCGTGGACCCCGCCCGCGCGGCGCGGGCGGTCCGGGGGTCAGAAGTTGCCCAGGCCGCCGCAGACGTTGAGGGCCTGCGCCGTGATGGAGGCGGCGGGCCCGGACGCCAGGTAGCCGACCAGGGCCGCGACCTCCTCCGGCGTGGAGTAGCGCCCGAGGGGGATCTTCGCCTCGAAACGGGCGAGGACGTCCGCGTCGGTGGTGTCCCAGGCGGCGGCGTACCCCGCGCGCACCCGCTGGGCCATCGCCGTCTCGACGTAGCCGGGGCAGACGGCGTTGACGGTGACCCCGGTCGGTGCCAGCTCGCGGCCGAGTGCCTTGGTGAAGCCGACGACGCCGTGCTTGGAGGCGCTGTACGGGGCGCCGAGCAGGACGCCCTGCTTGCCGGCGGTGGAGGCGATGTTGATGACCCGGCCCCGGGCGGCGGCGTCCTGGAGCCCGCCGTTCGCCAGGGCCTCGCGGGTCACCAGGAACACGC
Organism: Streptomyces sp. SAS_281; assembly: GCF_052542855.1. Taxonomy (NCBI): domain Bacteria; kingdom Bacillati; phylum Actinomycetota; class Actinomycetes; order Kitasatosporales; family Streptomycetaceae; genus Streptomyces; species Streptomyces sp. SAS_281. The sequence continues at coordinate 14,167 of NZ_JBMNDO010000119.1, read as the reverse complement.
TGTTGAGGTTGGTGTCGATGACGTCGTACCAGAGCTCGTCGCTGAGCTCGGCGGTCACGCCGCCGCCGCTGCGGCCGGCGTTGTTGACGAGCACGGTGAGCGGCCCGTACGCGGCGACGGCGGCGCGTACGAGGGCGGCGACGTCCTCGCGGGAGCGCACGTCGGCGGCCTGCCCGGAGACGTCAAGACCTTCGTCGCGCAGGGCGTCGACGGTCTCCTTCACGGCGGCGTCGGTACGGGCGCACAGGAACACGTGGTGTCCGGCGCGGCCGAGCGTACGGACCACTTCGAGGCCGATGCCGCTCGTGCCGCCGGTCACCAGGGCGACGGGACGGGTCTCGGGGGTGGCGGTCATGGGCGGTGCTCCTTCGTCGTGGCCGGGTATACGGGGACGGCACGCGGCTCCACACGGGCCGGCAGCGCGAGCGGGGCGGACGGCCCGACGGGGGCGAGGGCCCGGTCCAGGGCGGTCCGGCTGAGCACGGGCCCGCGCGCGGCGACGTAGCCGTCGGGGCGGACCAGGAGCCAGGAGCCGGGGCGCAGGCCGAGGGCGGTGCGCAGCGCGCCGCCGGGGTCGGCGAGCGGTGCGGGGCCCTCGGAGCCGTCGGCGCGGCCGCCGAGGGTGCGCACCGAGAGCCATTCCGCGTACTGGGCGGCCGCGGTGACGGCGACGCCCACGGGTACGTCGCCGGGGCCGGTGCCGCCCGCCCCGAGGAGCAGGCTCCACCGCACGTCCCGCAGCTCGTCGGCGAACGCCTCGCGCACGGTGGGCTCCAGGCCGTCCAGCGCGACGGCCCGGGCCCGGCCGCCCGGGGCGGGCCCGGTGGCGGCGGCCCCGGGGGTGGTGAGCGGGGACGCGCCGTAGCCGATGCGCAGCCCGGACATCCCGCCGAGGACCTTGCGCTGAATGGCGCGGCGCAGCGGGGTGACGTTGCGGACGACGGTGAAGACGACGGGCAGCACGGCCGCGGCGAGCAGGTTCTTCAGCTGCACGAGGACGGTGGCGGTGCGGGTGGAGTCGAGGAGGGCTGCGCCGATGGGCACGCGCTCGGCGCCGTAGCTGTCGAGCAACCGGTCCGCGGCGTGGCCCTGTTCGACCTGGGCGAGCTTCCAGGCCAGGTTGTACGCCTCCTGGATGCCGGTGTTCATGCCCTGGCCCGAGGCGGGGCTGTGCACGTGGGCGGCGTCGCCCGCGACGAAGACCCGGCCCTCCCGCATCCGGTCGACCCGGCGCTGCTGGAACGTGAAGACGGACGTCCACTCGCTGGGCCCGACGGTGACCGGGCGGCCCAGGCCCTTGGACAGCTTCGCGCCGAGGCGTTCCTCGACGCCCTCCGCTCCGTGGTCCGGCACGGTGTCGAGGAGGCGCCAGTGGCCCTCGCGGGCGTAGGGCACCATCATCAGGGCCTGTCCGCCGGTGTGCGCCCAGTAGATGGTGTCGGGCGGCAGGTCCATCGTGACGGGCACGTCGGCGAGCATCCACGTCTCGCTGCTGGTGCCGGCGAGTTCCAGGCCGAGGAGCTTGCGCACGGTGCTGTGGCCGCCGTCGCAGCCGATCAGCCACGAGGCGTCCGTGGTGTGCCGGGTGCCGTCGGCGTCCTCCAGGGTCACCCGCACCCCGTCCGGGTGCTGGTCGAGGCCGGTGAGCCGGACGCCCCACTCGATGTCGACGCCGAGCCGGGTCACCGCCTCGCGCAGGACGGCCTCCGTGTCGGTCTGGCCGATGACCAGCGTGAAGGGGTACGCGGTCGGCATCGACGCGTAGTCGGCCTGGAGGCGGACCAGGCGGCGGCCCTCGGCGTACATGGTGAAGGCGGCGTTGCGGCGGCCCCGGGCGAGCATGGCGTCCACGACGCCCATCTGGTCGTACGTCTCCAGGGTGCGCGGGTGGGTGGCGACGGCGCGGCTGGTGCGCGCGGGGCCGGGTGCGGCGTCGATCAGGCGGACCCGCAGGCCGCGGCGGGCCAGTTCGTGGGCGGCGGTCAGGCCGACGGGGCCGGCGCCCGCGATCAGCACCTGCGGCGGGGCGGCCGTGCCGGAGTTCACCATGGTCGGTCTCCCGGGGTGGTGAGGCGGATGGTCGTCGGGGCGGTCACAGGGCGGCGCTGGCGCGCAGCTTCTGCCGGACGGCGCGGCGCCGGGGCTTCCCGGTGGGGGTGCGCGGCACGGCGTCGATGGCCTCGGCGAAGCGGATCCGCTCGAAGCGGCCGAGGCGTTCGTTGGCACGTTCGGTGATCGCGTCGAGCACGTCGAGCACGCCGTGGCCGAACGGGTCGCCGCCCGCCCCGGCACCCTCGCGCAGCACGATTCCGGCCCACACCAGGGCGCCGTGCTCGGGGTCGGGCCAGTCCGCGACCAGGCAGTCGGCGACCCGGGGGTCGTCGGCGAGGATCCGCTCGATGCGGCTGGGCGACACGATCTCGTTGTCGTACTTGAAGACGTCGGCGAGCCGGTCGACCAGGCTGAGGTTGCCCTCGTCGTCCAGGCGCCCGACGTCACCGGTGGCGAAGAAGCCGTCCGCGTCGACCCGGGCGGGGTGCGCCTCGCCCAGGTATCCGGCCATCAGCTGCGGCCCGCGCACCATGACCTCGCCGACCGACCAGGGGCCCAGGGGGCGCCGGGTCGTCAGGTCCACGATGCGGCACTCGGTGCCGGCGACGGGGGAGCCGACGGTGCCGTGGCGGTAGCGGCCGGGCCGCTGGCTGTGCGTGAGCGGGGACAGCTCGGCCATGCCGTACCCCTGGATGACGGGCACGCCGAGCCGTTCCTCCAGGACGCGCGCCGCCTGCGGCCGCAGCGCCGAACCGCCGGACAGCACGGCGGTCAGCCGCGGCGCGTCCGGCGCACCGCCCGCCGCCAGGCGCTCGTCGGCGGCCAGGGCGTGCAGCCGGGCGGGCAGCCCGTAGTAGTGCGTGGCCCCCGCGTCGGCGGCGGCGCCGAGCGAGGCGAAGGGGTCGGGGTCCTGGCAGAGGACCTGGCAGGACCCCGCGCAGAGGGCCGAGTTCAGATGCATGACGTGGTACAGCGGCAGGTGGTTGAGGGTCACCGACGCGCCGGTCAGGCCGTGCGCGTCGGCGGTCTGCCACGCGTTGGCGACCACGTTGCGATGGGTCAGCAGGACCCCCTTCGGGGCGCCGGTGGTCCCGGTCGTGAACTGCACGCACGCCACGTCGTCCGGGGATGCGGCGGGCCCGGTGTACGGCCGCGCCCCGGCGATCAGCTCGTGCAGCGGGACGGTGCCGGCGGGGGCCTGCCCGTCCATGACGACCACGGTGCGCAGGGCGGGCAGCCCGGGCGCGAGCCGCGTCAGGGACGCGGCGGTGGCGGCGGGCGCGAGGACGGTCTCGGCGCCCGACGTGCCGAGCACATGGCGCAGCCCGTCCGGCGGGAGCAGCGGGTTGACCAGCACGACCGTGGCACCGGCCCGCACGACCCCGTGGTACGCGGCGGCGAACTCCGGGGTGAGGGTGTGGGTGACCCCGACCCGGGTGCCGTGGCCGGCGCCCGCCGAGGAGAGCCATCCGGCGATCCGGTCGGCGTAGGCGTCGAGTTCGGCGAAGCGCAGCACCCGGGTCGCGGTGCGCACGGCGGTGCCGCCGGGGTCGCGCCGCGCGGCACGCCGCAGCAGTCCGTCCACCGGGAGGTCGCTGTACGGGGTGTCGCGCACCGGGGTCCCCTTCCGTCGTCCACCGGCGGCCTTTACCTCCGGATTGCCTTCACCTTCCGCCGGTGCGCTTGAGGAATCTTTGAAGAGCGCTCGATCAGCACCACGGAAGGTGGGAGAGAACCGCCCGAAGAAACCGCCCGAAGACCCCTGCGGATGAGAAGGAAGACACGATGACGGCCGACACCACGCACCTCACCGGACCCGCGCCGGACACCTCGGACTTCGGTTCGCTGTACGCCGAGGTGCAGCAGTTCTACGCCCACCAGATGCAGCTCTTCGACCGGCACGAGGCCGAGCGCTGGGCCGCCACCTTCACCGAGGACGCAGTGTTCAGCGTGCCCACGCTGGACAGCCCGGTGCACGGGCGTGCGGAGCTGGCCGCCAACGTCCACCGCAACCGGGCCCGCCAGGAACGGGAGGGCGGGCAGCTGCGCCACTGGATCGGCATGCTCGACGTGGACCTCCGCCCCGGCGGCGTCCTGCACACCCGCGCCTACGCCCTGGTCTTCGCGACGGCGCGCGGCGGCGTGCCCGCGGTGTCGCGGTTCTGTGTGATGGCGGACGAACTGGTGCGCTGCCGGGGCCGGCTGCGGGTACGGAACCGCGTGGTGTCGCGGGACGACCTCACGGCCGGCTACCCGGCCCCGGTGCTGGTGTAGGACGCGTCAGGCGCGGCAGACCGGCAGACCGCCGTGGTACCGGGCCATCTCCTGGAACAGCGCCCCGATGTCGAGGGGCGCGCCCGGGAGGGCGCCGCGCTCCTCCGCGTACGCCCGGTGCAGATTCGGCACCAGGCGTTCGGAGTCCAGGAGCCCGGCGTACGGGCCGGGCCCCGCTTCGCGGGCGACGTCGTACGGGGTCAGACCGGCGGCGACGCCCTCGCGGGCGAGCTCCTGGAGGCGGCGGAAGTACCCCGCGTCGGCGTCGAGGAGTTCCGGGCCGCCGACGGGACCGTGGCCGGGGACGACCGTGAGCGGTTCCAGGGCGCGCAGCGCGGCGAGGGCGCGCAGGGAGCCGCTGACCGAGCCCATGGGGCAGAACGGGGTGACGCCGTTCATCACCACGTCACCGGCGAACAGGACGCGCGGCCCGGGCAGCCACACCACGGTGTCGCCACAGGTGTGCGCGGGCCCCACGTGCAGGAGTTCGGCCCGCAGCTCCCCCACGTACAGCGTCATCCGCTCCTCGAAGGTGACCTGCGGGACGACCACCTCCAGGTCCCCCCAGCGCACTTCGGGCCAGAGCCCCGTCAGGTGCAGGCCGGCCGCGGCGGCCTCGTCCCGGGCCCGTGCGTGGCCGACGACGATTGCCTCGGGGAAGACGCAGTTGCCGAAGGTGTGGTCGCCGTGGAAGTGGGTGTTGACCAGATACCGGGGCGGCCCGGCCGTGACCGCCAGGACCCGGGCACGCAGGGCGCGGGCCCGGTCCAGGGTGGCGACGGTGTCGACCAGGGCGCTCTCACCGCCGTCGGCGAGCAGCCCGGAGTTGTTCAGGCACCAGCCGCCGTCGCCCTGCACATGGGCGTGGACACCGTCGGCGACCTCGGTGAGCCGGCCGTCCCGCATTCAGGCCGCCGTCCGCGAGGCCAGCGCCCCGTTGACGAGGTCGAGGTAGGCGCGCGGGGTCTGCGCCTCGTCCAGTGCCTCCTCGTCCAGCGCCACGTCGTGGTCGCGCTCGATGACGCCGGTCACCTGGAGGAGCGCCAGTGAGTCGTAGCCCAGGTCGAGGAAGAGGGTGTCCTGGGCGGCCTCGTCCAGCGGCGCGCCCTCGTCGCTGCCGGCGGCGTCGCGCAGCAGGGCGGCAAGGTCGGTCAGGTGCAGGCGGTCCACGGTGTTCCCTTCCTGGTACGGGTGTGCGTAGGGGTGGTGCTCGGAGGTGTACGGCGCTCACGCGCGGGGCGCACGCACCACGGCCGCCGCGTTGAACCCGCCCCGGCCGCGTGCGAGGACCAGGGCGTGCCGCAGCCGCGCCGGGCGGGGCGCACCGGTCACCAGGTCCACCGGGCAGTCGTCGGCGAGCCGTCCGACCGGTGCGCCCGGCGGGACGACCTGGTCGCGCAGGGCGAGCAGGGCCGCCGCCAGGTCCAGGGCGGACCCGCCCGAACCGAGGCGCCCGGACAACGACTTCGGGGCCGTCACCGGCACCCCGTACGGGCCGAAGAGGGCGGTGAGCGCGGCGGCCTCGGCGCGGTCGGCGTCCCGGTTCCCGGCGGCGTCGGCGAAGACCACGTCCACGTCCGCCGCGTCGACTCCGGCGTCGGCGAGGGCGAGGCGTGCGGCGTCGAGCAGGCGGGGCGCGCCGCGTCCGGGCGCCGGGTCGAAGGTGGCGGCGCAGCCCTCGACGGTGCCGAGGACGCGGGCCCCCCGGGCGTGCGCGGCGTCGCCGTCCTCCACGACGAGCAGGGCGCCGCCCTCCCCCACGACGTGCCCGGAGGCGTCGGCGGAGAACGGGAGGTAGGCGCCGGCCGGGTCGCGCCGGGTGCTCAGGCCCCCGGCGGCGAGGTGGGCGGTGAAGCCCCACGGGCAGACCGTCGCGTCGAAGCCGCCGGTGAGGACGGCCAGGCCGCCCTTGCGCAGCTGGCGCCGGGCCTGGGCCATCGCGTCGAGGCCGCCCGCCTGCTCGGAGACGACGACACCGCTGGGGCCGCGCAGACCGTGCCGGATGGAGATCTGCCCGGAGTTGGCGGCGTAGAACCAGGCGAAGGACTGGAAGGCGCCCACGTACCGGCTGCCCTTGCTCCACAGCTCCTGGAGCTCGCGCTGGCCGAACTCGAAGCCGCCCGCGCCGTTGGCGGTGACGACGCCCATGCCGTACTCGGGCAGGGCCGACGGGTCGATGTCCGCGTCGGTGATGGCCTCGGCCGCCGCCGCGAGGGCGAGCCGGGTCACCCGGTCGGTCTGCGGCAGCAGCTTGGACGGCACGTGCGCCGCGTCCTCGAAGCCGGTGACCTCGCCGGCGAGGACAGCCGGGTAGCCCGAGGCGTCGAACCGGGTGACGGGGCCGATGGCGCGGTGGCCGCGCAGGACCGCCGCCCACCAGGTCTCGGTGCCGACGCCGCCGGGTGCGGCGATCCCGATGCCGGTGACGGCCGCGGTGGCGGTGCAGGCGGGTGCGGGGGCGGTCATCGGCGCGCCCCCGTCCGGGGTGCGGTGAGCACCATGGCGCTCTGGAACCCGCCGAATCCGCTGCCGACGCTGAGGACGGTGTCGGTGCGCTGCTCGCGGGCGACGAGCGGTACGTAGTCGAGGTCGCAGCTCGGGTCGGGGTCGTGCAGATTGGCGGTGGGCGGCACCGTGTCGTGCTCGATGGCCAGCGCGCACGCGGCGATCTCCAGGGAGCCGATCGCGCCGAGCGAGTGCCCGATCATCGACTTGATGGAGCTGACGGGCACCCGGTAGGCGTGCTCGCCGAGGCTCGCCTTGAAGGCGGCCGTCTCGTGCTTGTCGTTCTGCTTCGTCCCCGAGCCGTGCGCGTTGACGTAGTCGACGGCGGTCGGGTCGAGCCGCGCCTCGTCCAGGGCGATCCGGACGGCCTCGGCCATCTCCCGCCCGTCCAGGCGCAGTCCGGTCATGTGGTACGCGTTCGAGCGGCTGGCGAACCCGGCGATCTCGGCGTACACGTGCGCGCCCCGGCGCACCGCGTGCGTGTACTCCTCCAGGACGAGCACGGCGCTGCCCTCGCCGAGGACGAAGCCGCCCCGGGTCCGGTCGAAGGGGCGCGAGGCGGTCTCCGGCTCCTCGTTGCGCGCGGAGGTGGCCCGGATCGCGTCGAAGGAGGCCAGGGTGATGGGGGTGATCGGCGCCTCGGACGCACCGGCCAGCATCACGTCGGCGCTGCCCTCCCGGATGAGCTCCGCGGCGTGCCCGAGCGAGTCCAGTCCTGAGGTGCACCCGGTGGAGACGACCGCGACGGGGCCGAGCGCCCCTGCGTCCCGGGCGACCTCGGCGGCCACGGAGCTCGGCACGAGGTAGTCGCCGAGCCGTTGCTCCGCGCGGGCCGGGTCCAGCAGCCAGTGCTCGCCGCCCTCGCTGACGTGCGCGTACACCTCGTCGAGCCCGCTGCTGCAGCCGACCGCGGTGCCCAGGGAGACGCCGGTGCGCTCGCCCCCGGCCGCCAGGTCGAGGCCGCTGTCGGCGACGGCCTCGCGGGCGGCGGTGAGCGCGAACTGCGCGACCCGGTCCAGGCGGTGGGCCTCCCCGGCGTCGAAGCCGTGGTGCGCGGGGTCGAAGTCGGCCTCGGCGGCGATCCGGGAGCGGAACGACGTGGCGTCGAAGCGGGTGATGCGCCGGGTGGCGGTACGGCCGTCCGTCAGCAGCGACCAGAACGCGGCGATGCCGGTGCCGCCCGGGGCGACCACCCCGATACCGGTGATGACGACCCGCCTCATCGGACACCCGCCGGCTGCGGCGCGAGACGGCGCACCACGCGTGCGGCCCGCCCCACCAGACGGGGCAGGTCGTGGCCGCGCAGGAAGAAGTGGTCGCCGGGCACGGTGCGGACGGCGAAGGGGCCGGTGGTCCAGGCGCGCCACTGCGCCATCGCCCGGGGCTGTGCCAGCGGGTCGTCGGCACCGGCCACCGCGAGGACGGGGACCGCGAGCGGCGCGGCCGGCGAGGCTCCGCGGGCGGCTGTCCGCAGCTCGTGGGCGAGGACGAGGTCGTCGCGGAGCACCGGCAGCACGGCCTGGTGCCAGAAGTCGCCGGGCCGGGCGCGCGCGGGCAGGGCGTTGGCCTCGCCGAGCAGGCGCAGCAGCTCCTCGTCGCCCGCCCGGCACTGGTCGGCCAGGGCGGACAGCTCGTCGGGCGGGGGGCAGGCGCCGACGACGAGCAGCGCGGGGCCCGGGAGCCCCGCCTCGTGCAGGGCCCGGGTGACGCTGTACGCGACGAGGGCGCCGAGGCTGTGCCCGTACAGGATGTACGGTGCTCCGCCGCCCTCGCCGGTGAAGTGGGGCAGCTGGTCGGCGAGCAGGTCCGCGGGGCGGGTGAGGCGCGGCTCGGAGCGCCGGCGTTCGCGGCCGGGCAGCAGGTGCGGCACGGTCTCGACGCCGGGGCCGAGGCGCGGGCCCCAGCCGTAGAAGGCGGAGACGCCCGCTCCGGCGTGCGCGAAGCAGTGGAGCCGTACGGGCCGTTCGTCGGACATGGGCCGTCCTCTCACGCGGTAGGGGTGTGAGCCCTCTCCGACCGCAGCCTGGCAACCCCCGCTCGAACGGTGCTCGCGCTCCGCCTGGATTCAGGCCGCGTACAGATCGAACGTGGACAGTCCGCGCGGCCCGCTGAGCACGTCGAGTGCGGGGTCGACGGTGAGCATCGCCCGGTGCAGCCGCTGCATCTGCGGCGACGGCTCGACGCCCAGTTCCTCCACGAGGCGCAGCCTCAGCCTGCGGTAGACGTCGAGGGCGGTGGCCTGCCGGCCCGACCGGTAGAGGGCGACCATCGCCTGCGAGTGCAGCCCCTCGTGCTGGGGGTGACGCATGACCAGGTCGGTGAGCTCGGCCAGGACCTCGGTGTGCCGGCCGCAGCGCAGATCCGCGTCGATGCGCCGCTCGACGGTGACCAGACGCGACTCCTCCAGCCGCATCACCTCGATGTCGAGGACGGGGCCCAGCCGTACGTCGACCAGCGCGGAGCCCTGCCACATGGCGAGCGCCTCGCCGAACAGCGAGGACGCCCGGGCGTCCTCGCCCCGGTCGAACGCGCCGCGTCCGGCCGTCACCAGCTCCTCGTAACGGTGCACGTCGACGGCGTCCGGCGGGATCTGGAGCAGATAGCCGCCGTGCCGGGTGGCCAGGACCTCCTTGGCGGCGCCGGGGGTGTCGGGCCCCATGGCGGTGCCGAGCCGGCGGCGTAACTGGAGGATGTAGGTCTGCAGGGTGGTCATGGCGCTCTGCGGCGAGTTGCTGCCCCAGATCTCTTCCATGAGGGTGGGTACGGGCACGACGCGGCCCGGGTGGAAGGCGAGCAGCGCGAGGAGCTGTCGCGGCTTGCCCGCGGTGGGCACGATCGACATCCCGTTGACCTCGGCGCTCAACGGACCCAGAACCTGTATTCGCACGGTGGCCTCCCCAAGGACCGGCCAGGGTGGACCCGGCCGTGATCGCCTGCGCCGGCGCCTTCGCCCCCGTGGCCGAAAGCCGTCGGCGCCAGGCACGCTAGCCCCGCGCACACCGGGCGCCTCATTCTCTCGATCGGTGTTCGAGCAGCTCTCCAAGCAGGCGTTGCGCCCGAATTGCGGCCCGCGGAGCGCCGCCTCAAGAACACGCAGACGACGGCTGGAGGGGTGCTCGGGCGGTCTCCCCCGGCCACCGGCCGGTCGTTACCGTCCATGCCGTGACCGGATTCCGAGGGAGAGCCACCCCATGAGCGTCCTCGCCACTCCGCGCCCGAAGGCGGCGCGGTCCGCCGCCGCGCACAGCCCCGTGGAGTTCCGGCTGCTGGGCCCGGTCACGGTCCACGACGCCGCCGGGGGCGCGGACATCGTCCCGGCCGGCTCCAAGCAGCGCGCGCTCCTCGCCGCGTTCGTCACGCACGCCGGGGTGCTGCTCGACGTGGACCGGCTGGCGGCGGAGCTGTGGGACGGGGCGCCTCCCGGCAACGCGGCGAACGCCCTTCAGGCCCATGTGGCCCGGCTGCGGCGGCTGCTGCCCTCGCCCGGGGACTACGGCCATGTGTGGATCAGCACCCTGCCGACGGGCTACCTGCTCGACCTCGGCGGCGCCTCCACCGACGTCCAGCGCTTCACCCGGCGCTCGGCCGAGGGGCGGGCGGCCGTCGCCACCGACCCGGCACGGGCGGCGAAGATCCTGCACGGCGCCCTGGAGCTGTGGCGCGGCCCGGCGCTCCAGGACTGCCGCAGGGGTCCGGTGTGCGCGGCGGAGGCCGACCGGCTGGACGAGATGCGGCTCACGACGCTGGAGGCGCTGTACGAGGCGAGCCTGCGCTGCGAGCGGCACGGCGAGTGCATCGGCGACCTGGAACGGCTGACCGCCGACCACCCGCTGCGCGAGCGCTTCTACGACCTGCTCATGGTGGCCCTGTACCGCAGCGGCCGCCAGGCCGAGGCCCTCGGCGTGTACGAGCGGGCCCGGCGCCGCCTGGTAGCCGCCCTCGGCATCGAACCGGGCCCGGCGCTGCGCGGCCGCCTGGAGTCGGTGCTCACCCACTCCCCCGGCCTGTCCGCGCCCGTGGCCCCCGGCGTCCTGGACGAGCTGGACCGGCTGCGCCGCCGGGTGGACGAGCTGGGCCGGCAGCAGTTGGAGCTGACCCGCCGGCTGAACGCGGCGGCCGGTGCTCAGGCGGTGGCGAGGTGAGCGGCGAGTGCGGTGAGGTCCGGGTGGTCGTGCAGGACGACGGCGCGCTCCCGTAGTCCGTACAACCGGTTGACCGCCGTCATGAACTCCGCGCCCGCCCGCGCGTCGACGCCCAGATCGCTGAACGGGGTGCACGGGTCCAGGTCCCACGGGTCACAGGCCAGGACCTGCGCCAGCTCCTCGCGCAGCTCGTCGGCCGACGGCAGCGGACGGCACGGCGGCGCGGCCGGGGCGGTGACGGGCGGGGCCGCCACGCACCGCGTCTCCCGCGCCACGTGCAGGGCGAACGCTTCGAGGCTGGGGTGGTCCAGGACGGCCGCGCCCTTGATGGAGGTGCCGAAGCGGGCGTTGACGGTCGCCACGAACTCCGTGCCGAGCAGCGAGTCCAGGCCGATCTCCGGAAACGGCTGCCAGGGGTGCAGGGTGCGCGCCTCGCGTCCGGTGACGTCGGCCAGCAGGCCGAGCAGCGTGGCCAGGACATCGGCGGGGGCGGCCGAGCCGTCCTGCGGTGGGAGGAGCACGGGACGTTCCGCGAAGAGGCGCCGGGTCGGCGCGGTGGGGGCGGAGGGCATGTCACGCGGCCCGCACGGTTTCGGCACGGGGCCGTGGCGGCGCGGTGCGGTAGCGGCCGGTTTGCCCGGGGCCCACGAGCACCGGCAGCAGCAGCCGCCACAGCGACCCGCCGTCCTCCGGCCGCGCCCCGGCCCCGGCGGACCGCTCCGTACCGGGCGGCGCCATCCCGTACATCAGGGCGGCGAGCAGGGCCTCGGCGCCGTCGCCCCGGGCGTCCCCGCTCAGCTCCCCCGCCGCATCGGCCTCGTCCAGCAGGCACCGGGCCTCGGCGAGCCACGCCCGGCGCAGGCCGCTGGTGCCGGACGGCCCGGCCACACCGTCGTCGGCCAGCCGGAAGGCGGCCCGGACGACCGGGTCCTCGCGCCGGACGAGGGCCAGCCAGTGCGTCAGGTCGATGAGGTTCTGCACCGGCCCGCCGGTGGCCCGCCGCTCGTCCAGGAACTCCCCGAGCAGGGTCCGGCCGTGCAGCGCCACCGCGTCGGCCAGCGCCTCCTTCGACGGGAAGTGGAAGTACAGCGCGCCCTTGGTCACACCCGCGGCGGCGGCGATCCGGCCGAGCGTGGCACTCGCGTACCCGCTCCGGGTGAACAGTTCCGCCGCGGCCTCGATGAGTCGGCGCCTGGTGCGTTCCGACCTCTCCTGCATTTCGCCCTCCCAGGACCGTGGGACCCCGCGCTCAGCCGACCTGGGTCAGCCGCTCCCCGGTCCCGGCGGCGGCCGTCCCGGGTGCCGGTGCGGACCCGGCCTTCAGAATGGAACGCTGCAGTCGTTGCAGCCCTGCGGATGGCTCGAGCCCCAGCTCACCGACGAGCCGAGCGCGCAGCCGGTGGTAGGCGTCCAGCGCCTCGCTGCGCCGGCCCGAGCGGTGCAGGGCGACCATGTAGTGGGCGTGCAGGTTCTCGTGCGTGCGGTACCGGCTGACCAGGACCGTGAGTTCGCTCAGCAGCTCACGGTGCCGGCCGAGGCGCAGGTCGGCGTCGATGCGCTGGTCGAGGGCGCACAGCCAGGTCTCCTCCAGGCGGCGGAGCTCCATGTCCAGCCGCGGCCCGGTCCGTACGTCCACGAGGGCGGAGCCGGTCCACAGGGCGAGCGCGTCCCGCAGTTCGCGTGCGGCGCGCCGGAAGTCCCCGGCGTCGCTCGTGCGGTAGCCGCAGCCGACGAGCCGTTCGAACTCGCGGACGTCGACGGTGCCGCCCGAGGTGTGCAGCATGTACCCGCCGGGGGCGGTGACCAGGACGTCCTTGGCGGTACGCGACGAGGCGTCACCCGGGGCGCGTTCCAGAGCCGCGGCGATGAGCTCGCGTACCTGCAACACGTAGGTCTGCAGGGTGGTGCGGGCGCTGCGCGGCGGGTTCTGGCCCCACAGCTCCTCGATCAGGTCGGGCACGGAGACGACACGGTCGGCGTGCACGGCCAGGAGCGCCAGAACCTGCCGGGCCTTCGGCGCCGTCGGGGTGACCGAGATCCCGCCCTCGGTGACCGCCAGCGCGCCGAGTACTTCGATGTTCATGGTGCTCCCCCTCTTCACGCATGAGTCATCAGCGAAGCTAAAAACAGGGCGCGCGGTTTGTCAATACCAAACCATGCGCCCTGTTTACGGGGAAGTGCCGGAGAACCTCTACTGCGGCGGGTTGCCGTGCTTGCGGGCCGGCAGGTCGGCGTGCTTGGTGCGGAGCATCGCCAGCGAGGCGATCAGGACCTCGCGCGTCCCGGCCGGGTCGATGACGTCGTCCACGAGCCCCCGCTCCGCGGCGTAGTAAGGGTGCATCAGCTCGGTCCTGTACTCCTTGACCATGCGGGCGCGCATGGCCTCGGGGTCCTCGGCCTCCGCGATCTGGCGCCGGAAGATGACGTTGGCGGCGCCCTCGGCACCCATGACCGCGATTTCGTTGGTGGGCCAGGCGTAGGTGAGGTCCGCACCGATGGACTGGCTGTCCATGACGATGTAGGCACCGCCGTACGCCTTGCGCAGGATCAGCGAGATGCGGGGCACGGTGGCGTTGCAGTACGCGTACAGCAGTTTGGCGCCGTGCCGGATGATGCCACCGTGCTCCTGGTCGACGCCGGGCAGGAAGCCAGGTACGTCGAGGAGCGTCACGATCGGGATGTTGAAGGCGTCGCAGAGCTGCACGAAGCGCGCGGCCTTCTCGGACGCCTCGATGTCCAGCACCCCGGCCAGCGACTTCGGCTGGTTGGCGACGATGCCCACCACCTCGCCGCCCAGCCGGGCCAGAGCGCAGATGATGTTGCGCGCCCAGTGCTCGTGGACCTCCAGGTACTCGCCGTCGTCCACCAGCTCCTCGATGACCTCCGCCATGTCGTACGGGCGGTTGCCGTCCACCGGGACCAGGTCGAGGAGGGTGTCCGAACGGCGGTCCACCGGGTCGGCGGTCGGTGCCACAGGCGGGTTCTCGCGGTTGTTCTGCGGCAGCAGGGACAGCAGGTACCGGACCTCGGCGATGCAGGTCTCCTCGTCGTCGTACGCGAAGTGCGCGACGCCGGACGTCTGCGCGTGCACATCGGCGCCGCCGAGGCCGTTCTGGGTGATCTCCTCGCCGGTGACCGCCTTGACGACGTCCGGACCGGTGATGAACATCTGCGAGGTCTCACGGACCATGAAC
>NZ_JBMNDO010000118.1:0-24704 GCF_052542855.1 Streptomyces sp. SAS_281 | reverse complement strand
CCCCCCCCCCCCCCCCCCCCCCCCCCCCCAACGCGGCGCCGGGCCGAGGGTGAACGCGGACGGCAGGATGCCGGCCCCGCTCGCACCAGGCGCTCGGCTTCCGCCGCCATCCGCTCCCATCGCTGGGCGCCGCCGCCGTGTCCTGGCACTCGGAGTCGATGTGCAGCCGGTTCTTTGCCGACTTGGTCTCGTGGAGGAGCGGTGCCGGACTCCAAGGGGGGCGAAGACCGGGCATCCCGATCGCAACGGATTCAGTAGAGGCCGCACAGGTGACCCCCGCACCCCGCTCCGGACGTCGAAGCCCCTCTCAACGGCCCCGTTGTCACCGGAGCCGCCCCGCCGCACGAACGGGCGACAGCCCACGCGTCACGCGGCGACCAGTGGCCGAAGTGGGCCGTGCCTCAGCCGTGCGGCGATTGCCTCCTGCCTGCGCCGCACCGGCCAGGTGGCGAGAAGGGCGACCAGAGCGCCGACCAGGAACCCGACCAGGACATCGTGCGGGTAGTGCACGCCCACCCATACCCGGGACGCAGCCATCAGAGCCGCTGCGGCAAGGGCGACGAGTCCGAGCCGGCGTGATACGAGCAGGAGTGCGAAGGCTGCCGCGGAGGCAAGGGCCGCGTGGTTGCTGGGGAAGGACCAGTCACCGGGCGCCGGGCACGCCTCCAGTGTGGACACGTGCAGTTGGTCGCAGGGCCGGTCCTCGTGGACTGTCAGTTTCAGAAAGGAGTTGACGCCATAGGCGAGGACGGTGACCACGGGGACGACCAGCGCGGTGACCGCAGTCGGCGTTCCTGCCCGGCGGGCCTGCCACCACGCCAGGACCATCAGCAGGGCGAACACGCCCAGCCCGTACGCCGACCAGGTGGTGACCAGGCGGTCGGCCCATCCGGGTGTCCGGTCGGCGAGGTGGACGATGTCGAGGTAGGCCGGGCCGTCGATGGCCGAACCGTCGTAGGCGGGATGCATCAAGGAGTCTCATTCCGTTGCTTGGCGACTCGCCGGGAACGAAGCAGTTCGGCTGCGAGCGGGAGCAGGGACACAGCGACGATCACGGCGATGATCGGCAACAGGTAGCGGTCCACATGGGGGACGGAGGAGCCGAGGGCATGTCCGGCCAGTACCAGGCCGGCCGTCCATGCCAGGCCGCCTGCGGCCTGCCAGACGGTGAAGACCCGGACGGGGACGTTCAGCGCCCCCGCGAGCGGGTTCAGAACCGTCCGCACGACCGGGACGAAGCGGGCCAGCACGATCGCCCTGGCGTAGCCGTACCGCTCCAGCAGCACTTCGGCGCGCTCGGCGCCCGCGTGCAGGCGCGCGGACCGGCTCCGGGAGAGGGCCGCTGCGCCCGCTCGGCGTCCGAGAACGTATCCGCACTGTGCGCCGGCCAGCGCACCGGCCGCCGAGGCGGCCAGGACCCACGGCAGTGACAGCGTGGCAGGTGTGCCCGTGGTCCCTGCTGTGCCCGTGGTCCCAGCGCACAGGAGGCCGGCGGTGAAGAGGAGGGAGTCGCCGGGCAGCAGGAAACCGACCAGCAGCCCGGTCTCGGCGAACATCACCACCGCGATGCCCAGGACACCGAAGGCTGACAGCAGCGACTGGGCGTCGAGGACGCTCACCGCGAGTGAAGACGCGGCGGCGACGTGTACGGCCATGAACGGGTGGCCTCTCAGTGCATACGGGCAGGGGACGGCTGGGACGGAACAACCGAGCGACTACAATGCCGTAGACGGTCTACAGAACTGTAGACGATGTGGAGGGGAAGGGAACGTCATGGCAGAGGGCGCGGCCGAGCGCAGAGCGGCGGGGGAGCTGGAGGCGAGCGTGCTCGCGGCGCTGTGGGCAGCGGAGGGCCCCCGGACCGCCGGCCAGGTGCAGAACAGCCTCGGAGCCGGCTTGGCCCGCACGACGGTGACAACGGCACTGACCCGCCTCTACGAAAAGGGGACCGTCGGCCGGGAGCGTTCCGGCCGCGGATTCGCCTACTTCCCGGTTCAGGACTCCCACGGCCTGACCGCGCGGCGCATGCACCACGAGCTCGACAAGGACCACGACCGCCCGACTGCGCTCGCCCGGTTCGTCTCCGACCTGGATCCCGAGGACGAACGCATACTGCGTGACCTCTTGGGAAACGGTGACGGGAAGTGATCACCGCCGTGATCGTGCCCCTCCTGATGCCACTCGCGGCACCTGTGCTCGTCCGGCTGGTGGCACCCCGCCGGCGTCCCGCGGCTGCGATGTGGGCGCTGACCGCGACCGCGTGCGTGCTGGCAGCCGGCTGGCTCGCGGCACTCGGTGGTCTTCTTCTCGCGGGCATGCTCACCGTGTCCGCCCTGGCCCGCCTCGGCCACCTGATCCACCCCCTGAACGTCGCGCCCGCCACCGTCACCTACCCGGCCGCCGCGTTGGCCGTCGGAACGCTCTGCGTCTGTGCCTGCGCCATGGCCCGGGCGGCACTGCGTCAGCTCCGCCAGTACCGCACCGCGCACGCGCAGCTGCGCGACACGCCGTCCGCGGGAGACCTGAGCGTCTTGGACCACCCCGAACCCGATGCCTACGCCCTTCCCGGGAGCCCGGGGCGCATCGTGGTGACCTCCGGCATGCTGCGCACCCTGGACGGACCCGAGCGGGAAGCCCTCCTCGCGCACGAGCGGGCCCATCTGGCGGGGCGCCACCACTACTTCCTGGCCGTGGGTGACCTTGCCACCCGCTGCCATCCCGCGATGCGCGGACTGCGTGACGCCATCGCCCTGGCCGTCGAACGTGTCGCCGACGAAGCCGCCGCGACCGCGGTCGGCGACCGCACTCTGACGGCACGCGCGATCGCCCGAGCAGCCCTCGCCAGGAACGCCGGCGGCTCCACCCGGCCCGTCTTCGCCGCAGGAGCCGCAGGCGGGCCCGTGCCGCGGCGTGTGAAAGCCCTGCTCCAGCCGGTGACGCCCTCTCGCGGGCCGGCAGTCGCGGCAGCCGGCCTTCTGCTTGTCTGCTCAGTCGCGACTGGTGGGGGAGCCACTGCGGGGCTCGTGAGTCTGCACCACGACGTGGAGGTCGCCCAGGGCGAAGTGCAGGGCGACTGAGACGACTGGCCGGATGGCGGCCGCCGCTCTACCGCGCCCGTCGCCGCCCCGCCGTCCCTCGGCCCGTCCGCAGCTCCCGGCCGTTGGCCAGGCCCTCCGGGTCCAGCGACAGGGACACGGCGGCCGTCGCGCCGACATCCGCGAGACTCTCCGCGTCAGGCAGCAGCTCCACGCCGTCCGCACCGGGCCGGTGGATGAGCACGGGGACGTACTCACGGGTGTGGAAGGCGTGTCCGGCCGTCGGGTCGTTGCCGTGGTCGCCGGTCACGATGAGGCGGTCGCCCGGCGCGTCGAGCAGGGTGACGAGCGAGGCCAGGCCCGCGTCGGCCTGTTCCAGGAGGCGTCCGTAGCGCTCGGTGTCCTGTTGGTGCCCGGCCAGGTCCGTCTCCTGGATGTTGGAGACCACCAGGCCGTCGCCGCAGGCGCGTACCGCTTCGAGGGTGTGCGTGAGGACGTCGGCGGTGTCCACGGCCGAGTGCCGGGCCGCGGTCTCGCAGGCCAGGATGTCGGCTGCCTTCCCCACCAGGGTGACGGGGATTCCCGCCCGGGCCGCCAGGTCGGGGAGCTGGCGGGTGTGGTCGATCCGGGCGCCCAGGTGCTGCACTTCGAGGCCGCCGTTGCGGTAGAAGCCGGTGGCGGGGGTGTCGAGGCCGACCGTGCCCTCTTCGCCGGCCCGTACGAAGCGTTCCAGCGGGCCGTCCGCGTGTCCGCCCACCGCGATGACCCGCGCCACGGGAGCGACGGCGCGCACCGTGCGGGCCACGGCGAGGATGCCGCCCGGCCCGTCGAACGGCAGGTCCTCCAGCCGCCCGGAGGCGTTCCAGTTGATGCCCGGGTCGGCCTCCAGGTTGTCGTGGACCAGCACCGAGCCGTCGACGACCAGGAGCGGCCTGCCGTTCAGCCGGCTGACCCGATGCCCGGCCGCTTCGAGTGCGGCGGTCACATCGGCGATGTGGTCGGCCAGCCGGGCGACGGTCACCCGGCTGAAGTCCGCCCCCATCATGGTCTGGTGGCCGGCGAAGGTGTCGGCGCCCGGGTAGCCGAGGGCGGCCCGGCCCGCGGCGACGGGCAGACGGGTGTGCCGGGCGAGATCGGGGTGCGGGTGGACGAGGCCGAGGCCGAGCGAGCCCAGCACGGGCAGCCGCAACGGGCGGCCGAACGCCTCCCGGCAGTGGTCCAGCACATGTCCGCAGGTGTCGGCGGTCAGATCGCCGGGACGCGCGGTGCCCGCGTCGGGCATGGCGCCGATGCCGAATCCGTCGATCACGACGATGACGGTCTTGGCCATGGGGTGCCTCCTCAGCTCAGGGACCGGCCCTGGGCGTCGTACAGACCGTTGAGGCGGGGCGTACCGGACGAGATTCCGGAGACGACGGCGACGGTCGAGCGGGTGACGAAGATCTGGGTGCGGAAGGCGAGCAGCGCGGTGTCGCCGATGCGGACGTCCTGCCCGGGGGCGGGCGCGTGGAGCAGCCGGTAGTAGTCGATGTTCTCGGCGGGCGCGTCAAGGACGTTCAGACGTGCCCCGGTGCGCGGCAGCAGGGCGCTCCTGATGTGGGAGCGGGCGTAGAACCCGCCGCCGAAGACGGCGGGGCGGCCGTCGTCCAGGGTGTGGGCGACCTCGGTGACGTACACGTAGGCGGGGGTCTCGGGCTGCGCCGGGTCGAGGGCGTGCAGCGGGGTCGTGCCGGTGAGGGCGTGGCCCGGCTCGCCATGGGTGGCCCCGAGGCCGGCGAGCAGCGGCAGGGAGGCCATCGAGGTGGCGCTGGGGGCGCTCAGTCTGAGGTCCGCATGGCCGCGGCCGGCCAGTGTCTCGCGGGCCTTCAGGGCGAGGGCGAAGTTGGGCGTGGCGAACGGTGCACCGGTCGCCGGGTCGCACAGCACGCACGGGAAGGCGGTGACCCCCGCGATCCGGATGCCGGGAAGCCGTTCGGCGGCGTCGGCGAAGGCGTCGAGCCGGTTGAGCGGGACACCGCCCTCCTGGCCGGGGTAGACGCTTCCCTCGGCGCCTTCGAGCCGGATCAGGACGTCCTGGACGAACCCCAGCCGCCTCGCGGTGTCGGAGACCGCGCGGGCGTTGTCCAGGTCGTAGACGGTGACGGTCTCGGGACGCCACGCCAGCATCTCGGGCAGGGCGCGGCGCGGGATCTGGACGAGGTGGCCGAGATTGCCGGCACGGGCGCCGGAGGCGTGCAGGGTGCGCGCCTCGGGCGGGTCGATGGCGGCGTACCGGGGGATGTGCCGGGCGACGGCCCGGATCAGTTCCGGGTTGCGGCCGAGCTGTTTGACGACGAACCAGAGGGAGACACCCAGCCGTTCGGCCTCGGCGGCCAGCAGCGCGGCGTTGGCCTCGACGGCGTCCAGGTCCATGACATAGGTGTCCGGCGGGATCGTGCCCTCGTCGTGGAGCGCGGCCGCGGCCTCGACGAGCCCGGGATTACGGGTCAGTACGGTGTCGAGAAACACGGTCAGAGATCCTTCGGGTCGTTCAGCGCGGCCAGCGAGCGGCGCAGGATCTCGATGACGAGGTCCGCGCCCGCCCGCATCGGGTTGATGCGCACGGTCCAGTCGGCCAGTTCGGGGGAGTCGTCCAGGGCGGAGCTGGACATCCGGTAGAAGAGCGGCGTGATCTCGTAGCGGGAGTTGGAACCGACGGGGTACGGGGCCGCACCGAAGCGGGCGGCGACGGTGGGCAGTTCCCTGGCGACGGGCCGGTCGAGCCGGACGAGCAGGCAGCGGTCCTGCGCGTTGGCGAGCCGGACCTCGGCGACCCCGGGCACCTCGCCCGCGGCCAGCCGCTCGGCGACCTCGGTGCCGACCTGGGACTGTACGGACCACATGAGCGGTACGTGGGTGAGCGCGCGCAGGGCGTCGAGCGCCTGGTGTCCCTGGACCTGGCCGCCGCCGGAGTAGTTGTCGCGGCGGATGTGCTCGATGAGGTCGCGGGCGCCGACGACGATGCCGACGCCTTCCGGGCCGTGCAGCTTGAACAGGGAGAAGCAGGAGGCGTCGGCGCCCAGTTCGACCCCGGCGGCCGGCGTGCGCATCACGGCGTAGTTGTCGTCGACGACGGTGCGGACCCCGGCGGCCCGGCACGCGGCGAGGACCGCGCCGGGGTCGTAGGAGTCGGCGAGCCGCTGCCGGGTGTGTTGGACGTAGGCCCAGCGGAACCGGCCGGATTCCAGGGCCGCGCGCAGCTCGTCGGGATCGTTGAAGTCGGCCTCGACGGTCCGGACCCCGAGGCCGCGCAGCGTGACCTCGGTGGTGCGGTAGACGGGCGCCCGGTGGATGAGGAGGGGGTCGCCCGGCCGGACGGCGGCGGTGAGGGCGGCCCGGATCGCGCCGGTGCCCGCACCCTGGACGAAGGCGGCGCCCTCGGCACCGAAGAAGTCGGCGAGGACGGACTCGACGCGGGCGGTGGTGGCCGGTCGTCCCAGGCCGGGCACGACCCCGGCGTCGGAGGCGAACAGCTGCGGGCCCTCGAAGTGACGGGCGGTGGCCTCGATGAGCCGGAACTGCCGGGCGACGGCGTCGGCGGGGGCCACGGTCGCCAGCGGGAACGTCCGGGGGAGTACGGGGTGCATGGTCAGCTCTCTTCCACGTTCGCGCCGCTGAGGAAGCGCAGCGGATTGCGGCGGGTCAGCAGGTCGATCAGGTCGTCGTCCACGCCTGCCGCACGGACCTTGGGCAGGAAGCTCCCGAAGAGGTGGCCGTACCCCTGGCCCCCCTCGGAGGTGAGGTAGCCGTGGCGGGAGATGTCGCAGCTGAGCAGGGCCCGGTCGGCGTGTCCTGCCTCCAGGAGCGCGAGCAGGAGCCGCAGCCGGGTGTCGTCGCTCTGGTAGCCGTCCTTGCCGACGGTGTCGAAGGCGACGTACGCGCCGCTCGCGGCCAGCTCCCGGTGCACCGCCGGGTCGTCCAGCAGGTCCTGATGGCCGAGCGAGATCCGGTGCGGGGGCAGCCCCTCGCCGGTGAGCAGTTCCAGCTGGGCGAGTCCGCCGCGTCCGAGCTGGGCATGGGTGGCGACGGAGAGCCCGGTGGCGAGGGCGGCCCGCGCCGCGGCGCGGAGCACCTTGCTCTCGGGTGGCGTCGGGACGTCCCCGTGGCTGCCGATCTCCCCCAGGACTCCGGGGCGGACGCCCGTGGTGCCGATGCCGTCCTCGATCTCGCGGACGAGGGTGGCGGTGAGGTCCCCGACGCCGCCTCGGTCGATCTCGGGGGTGTGGAACGGCTCGTAGTACCAGCCGGTCGCGGCGATGACGGCGACCCGGGCGTCCCGGGAGATCCGGGCCAGGGTGCGTACGTCGCGGCCCATGCCGCGGCAGGTCAGCTCGACGACGAGGGCGAGTCCGTACTCCTCGCGGAGTGCGGCCAGTTCGGCGGTGACGGCGGCGGCGTGGCCGTCGGCGGTGAGCACGGCGCCGCCGTCGCCCCGGTGGTCGAGGTCGAGGACGAGGTGTTCGTGGGCCAGGGCGGGGCCGCGTACCGCGTCGGGGGCGATGTCCCCGAGTACGGTACGCAGCGCGGGGGCGGGGCTGTTCATCGTGGGGGGTCCTTCTCGGGTCGGCCTGCGTGATCCGGGGGAGTGGGGCTATCCCTTGACCGGTGTGAACAGGTCCATCCAGTACAGGAGGTTGAGGAGGATGCCGCCGACGATCACCGCGGCCGGTGCCGCGGCCATCCGGACGACCGGCCGGCCCATCGCCTCGTTCAGCAGGTAGAGCCCGCCGACGACGAGGATGCCGAGGCCGCCGCCCATGGCGTTGGCCGCCATCAGCGAGCCGAAGAGGATCGCCAGCTGGAGCGTCTCGCTGATCGCGCTGCGCAGGTGCTCGGAGGAGTCGCGGACGCTGGGCAGCCGCCCGAGGAGCTTGCCGATGTAGGACAGGGCCAGCACCTCGGCCGCGAAGACCAGGGCACCGACGATCGCGGCGAGGAACGGGTTCGGCAGCAGGTACCCGATGGGATACACGAGGGTGAAGCCCGCGATGCCGTACGCGCCGGAGGCCAGCGCGGTGGTCGCGATGAGCGGGATGAAGCCGAAGACGCGGTAGAAGTCGACCTGCGCCGCCTCGGAGTACTGCCCCTTCGCGATCAGGAAGCTGGTTGCCTCGCCGCCGCCGAATACGTGCATCTGGGCCAGCACGCAGACTCCGGCGCCCAGCACCATGAACAGCGGCAGGTACCTGCGCAGCCGGGCCGCGCTGGCGCTGAAGAGCGAAGCCATCGGGTCGTCACCCTCGACGACGGGTTCGCTCACGCCCGCGGCCCTGTCGGCCTTGCGCTGGGCGAGGTCCTTGGCGACGGCGAGTCCGATGAGCATCAGGACACCGACGGCCATGGCCAGCGCGCCGGCGAACATGTTGGGCCACAGCTTCATGGTCATGACGACCAGGGCGAGCTCCAGCAGCCCCGCGATGCCGCCCCACTTGCGGCCGAACTGCTTGGTGATGGCCAGCACCGGGAACAGCGTGAAGAGGAAGAGGATCGGGGTCGACATCTGCTGCATGGCGGTGATGAAGTCGACCGGCAGGTCATGGGCCACGTTGTTGGCGCCGTTGAGCCCGAAGACGACGACCGCGCCCCAGGCGCCGCCGAGGATCGGGGCGAGCCACTTCTTCGGCGACAGCATGCCGAGGATGTCGGTGGGCAGGAAGAGGAGCCACGGGTTCAGCACACCGGTGGACAGGGCCATCGGGGCGCCGAGCCCGAAGATGAACCCGGCCGAGAGGCCGAACGAGACCGCCGTCGTCGCGCTGCGCGTGGTGCGCCCCTGGATGAAGTCCAGGAGGAACGGGCGTACGCCGTCGTTGAAGACGGCCAACGCCATGTGGGAGATGTACGCGGTCAGCGCACAGAGGGCTATGACGGTCAGTTGCTGGGCCAGCGAGAAGTCGAGGCTCGTACCGGCTGCGAGTGTCGTACTCACGGGGTCACTCCTTTGTGCCCGGGATGATCGGAGCGGGTGGCTGGAGTCAGCCGCGGGCGGCGATGGCGCGCGCCATGAGGGGAGCGATGGTGTCGATCTGGTCCATCGAGAAGCCGAAGACCTTCTTGCCCTCGTCCAGCAGGGCGGTGATCTGCTCCTCGGTGGGGACGGTGCGGCCGAAGGTGTGGCAGACGGCGCTGCCCATCAGACCGACGAGAACGCCGAGCGAGGCACCGGCGCCCGTGTGACAGGTGCCCAGGTAGTAGTCGGCCTGGGCGACGCGCAGCTTCATCGCGGCGTCCATGTCGCTGGAGGCGGTGACCTCCAGGCCCTCGATGCCGAGCTGCTTGATGGTCTGGGTGACCTCGGTCTTGCCGACGCCGCCGGCGAGGATCTTCGTCATGTCCTGCTTCTTTCCGGATGGTGGGGACGGGGTGGTTCAGGCGGAGGGGGCGGCGGGTGTCTGCTGCGCCAGTACCGCGAGGTGCATGCCGAGGAAGTTCACCTCGGACTCCGGGAGGGCGGCCCCGAGTTCGTGCCGGGCGCGCTCGGCGACGGCGCGGGCGCGGTCGACGGCCTCGGGGTGTCCGGCCAGTTCGGCGGCGACCTGGTCGTCGGTGAGGAACTGCTCGATGGCTTCGTCGTTCAGCAGCCGGGTGAGCGCCATCATCAGGTGACTGGTGAGCATGCCGGCGGTCGCCTCGGTGACGGTGTTGCCCTCCGTCTCCAGGGCGGCCAGCTCGGCCGCGACGAAGTCGGCGACCTCGGGCTTGATCTGTCCGCCTTCGCGGAAGAGCTGAATCCGCAGGGCCAGCTGGTCGTCCATGACGGTCCTCCTAAAATCGACAGTAACCAGGATTTTGTATTTTGCCGAGGTCGAAGGTCCCGTCGTGACAGGACCTTCGGCCTGTTCCGGTCGTCGCGTCGGCCGGGGCTCAGTACGAGGGCAGGCGCGCGCCCTCAAGCACCTCGCGCTGGAGCGAGGTGATCAGTGAGAGGTCCAGGGAGTCCCGGACGGCGGCCAGGGCCTTGGCCCCTTCGGTCCGGCCGATGACGGCCGCGCTCGAGTTGCGTAGCGACAGCTCGCGGGTGACCTCGTCCCCCAGTGGAAGCACGTCGACGCCGAACCCGAGCCGGTCCTGCACCTCGTCCAGGTTCCAGACGGTGGCGTCGACCTCTTCGCGGGCGAAGAGGTCGGGCAGCTGCATGTACGAAGCCTCCAGGCGCTGGACGTCCGGGCGCCCGGCGAAGACCAGGTCGACCAGCATGCGCAGATCCTCCGACGCGTGGTCGACCGCGACCCGCAGCCCCGGGGTGTCCAGGTCCACGCCGTGGCGCAGGAGCATGCCGTGCGCGCCGACGTAGGTGGCCGGCCCCAGGTCTGCCACCAGCTCCACCGGATGCTCGGCGATCAGTTCGTCGGCGGCGAAGCGGGACAGGACGACGAGGTCGACCTTGCCTTCCAGCAGGGCGGCGGTACGGGCCCCGGCACCTCGCATGAACGTGATCGCGAAGGGCGCGCCCGCCTTCTCGAAGGCGCCGCGCAGTCCGGTGGCCAGGCCCTCGTACCGGCGGGAGTACGGCAGGGGCATCGCGGCCAGCAGCGTTCCGAGCCCGGAGAGCCGCCAGAGTATGGAGCGGTCCGAGTGGGCGAGGAAGGTGCCGAGGTGCCCCCGGGCGGTGGTCCTGATGGCGCCGGACTCCTCCAGCAGTTGCAGGGCCGCCTGGACCGTGCCGTTTCCGCAGCCCAGTTCCTCCGCGTAGTCCCGCACCCGGGGCAGCCGCGTGTCCGGCTCATGGTTGAGCAGCAGGACCGCGAGCTGGCGGGCGGCCAGTCCGTTGCGCGTAAGGAAGCGCTCGTCGAAGGCGTTCACGTAGGGAACAGTAAACAGGATTCTGGATATTGACAAGGGTCGCCGCACTCCCGCTTCGGCTGCCGCCGGATCGTGGAGCGCGAGCCGGTCCGCGCCTTGACCTCAATTGAACTTGAGCTTCTACGTTGGCCGTGTTCCGTTGATCACGAGGAGGGGCACATGAGCCGGGAGCTCAAGGAGTACTCACAGCGGGAGCTGGCAGCCCAGCCCATCGGGGCGTGGGCCGGAGTGGCGTCCCGGCTGGCGGTGGGGGCCCTGCGCGAGCAGTTGGCGGTGGAGGACCTCACCCAGCCGCACTGGTGGACGCTCAACCACGTGTCCGGGGCGCCGGGCGGGTGGAACCGTGCGACGTTGACCGAGCGGCTGACGAAGTGGGACGACCTCCGGACCGACTTCGACGGTGTCTTCGACGACCTCGTCGACCGTGGCTGGCTGACGGAGGACGCGGGACTCATGACGTTGACCGAGGAGGGGGAAGAGGGGCGGCTCCGGGCGAGGGAGCGCAACCTTCGCGTCCATCGGCAGATGCACGAAGGTGTCGACACCGCCGACTTCGCGACGACCATCAACGTCCTGCGCCGTATGGTCGCCAACCTCGGCGGTGATGGCAACCTGCCCGACTGACGTACACGGCAGGCTCGCGCCGGGGCCCGTCGTACACGCTGCCGCCCCCGATGCCCGCGGCACCGGGGGCGGCAGCCCACGCATCCCGGCGTCAGCCGCGCGTCACCCGCAGCGTCACCAGCTCGAACGGACGCAGCGACAACCGCACGCCTTCGCCGTCGCTCTCGGGCACCGGGGCATCCGTCAGTGGCCGCTCCAGCAGGTCGGTCACCACGACGCCCGTGGCCCGGAAGCCGGTGGCCAGGCTCACCTTCGCCCGGCCGCCCGTCGACTCGTAGAGCCGCACGACGACGTCACCGCTCCCGTCGTCCGCCAGCTTGACCGCGCTGACCACGACCGCGTCGTTGTCGGCACCCACCAGCGGGGACACCTCACGCTCGCCGATGACCCGGCGCTCCGGCAGGTTCACGCGGAACCCCTCGCGGACCGCGTCACCGATCGCCGCTCCTGGCACCAGCGCGTGCCGGAAGCGGTGCACGCCCTGGTCCGTCTCCGGGTCGGGGAAGCGCGGCGCGCGCAGCAGCGAGACCCGCACGGTGGTGGTCGTGCCGGCGTCCGTCTCCCGGACGGTGCGCGTGACGTCGTGGCCGTACGTCGAGTCGTTGACGAGGGCGACGCCCCAGCCCGGCTCCTCCAGGTGGACGAAGCGGTGGTTGCACGCCTCGAACTTGGCCGCCTCCCAGCTGGTGTTGGTGTGCGTCGGCCGGTAGAAGTGCCCGAACTGCGTCTCGGAGGCGTACCGCTCGGCATGCACGTCCAGCGGGAACGCGGCCTTGAGGAACTTCTCCGTCTCGTGCCAGTCGACCTCGGTGTCGATGTCAAGCCGCTTGGCGTCCGGCGCCAGCGTGAGGATCTGGGTCACCTTCGAGTCGCCGAAGCTGCGGACGATCCGCACGCCGTCCGTCACCGGGGACAGTTCATCGAGGTCGGTCAGGTCCGTGACCGTGTTGCGGTAGAACGCGTCGACGTCCCACGCGTCCCACATGTTCGGGAAGTCGGGGTGGATCTGGAGCAGGTTCGCGGCGGCGCCCGGAGCGACGGTCTCGCGGTCCGCACCGATGTCGTACGCGGAGACGACCAGGCCCCGGCCGTCGATCTCCACCCGGAGCAGGCCGTTGTCGAGCACATGGCCGCCACCCTCGCGCGGGGCGGACCGGGTGGTCCCGGGCGTCGGCGCGGTGGCCGCCGCTCCGGCGGGGACGCCGCCGCGGGTATGCGGCGCGGCGTTGAACACGAGGGCCCGGCCGCCCGCCGGGTCGCCGGCGAGCGCGCGCTGCGCGGCGTCGATGATGCCGGTCAGCTCCTCGGCGACGGCCGCGTACGTCTTCTCGGCCTCCCGGTGCACCCAGGCGATCGAGGAGCCGGGCAGGATGTCGTGGAACTGGTGCAGCAGCACCGTCTTCCAGATCCGGTCCAGCTGCTCGTACGGGTACGCGAAGCCGGTGCGTACAGCGGCGGTGGCGGCCCACAGCTCGGCCTCGCGGAGCAGGTGCTCGCTGCGGCGGTTGCCCTGCTTCGTCTTCGCCTGGCTGGTGAGCGTCGCGCGGTGCAGCTCCAGGTAGAGCTCGCCGACCCAGACCGGAGGGTTGGCGTACTCGGCTTCGGCCTTGGTGAAGAAGTCCGTGGGCGTTTCCCACGTCACCGTCGCCGAGCCCTCCAGGCTCCGCAGCCGGGCCGCCTTGGCGATCATCTCGCGGGTGGTGCCACCGCCCCCGTCACCCCAGCCGGTCGGCGCCAGCGAGTGCTGCGCGACGCCCTTGTCCTTGAAGTTCGTCGCCGCGTGGGCGATCTCGCTGCCCTTCATCGAGCAGTTGTACGTGTCGACGGGCGGGAAGTGCGTGAAGATCCGGGTGCCGTCGATGCCCTCCCAGTTGAAGGTGTGGTGCGGGAACTTGTTGGTCTGGCTCCACGAGATCTTCTGTGTGAGCAGCCACTTGGAGCCCGCCGCCTTGATGATCTGGGGCAGCCCGGCCGCGAATCCGAAGGTGTCGGGCAGCCACGCCTCGTCGTTCTCGATGCCGAACTCGTCGAGGAAGAACCGCTTGCCGTGCACGAACTGCCGGGCCATCGCCTCGGAGCCCGGCATGTTGGTGTCGGACTCGACCCACATGCCGCCCGACGGCACGAACCGGCCCTCCGCGACGGCGGCCTTGACCTTCGCGTAGACCTCGGGGCGGTGCTCCTTGATCCAGGCGAACTGCTGGGCCTGCGACATCGCGAAGACGAAGTCCGGCTCGTCCTCCAGGAGGGCGGTCATGTTGGACGTCGTACGGGCCACCTTGCGGACCGTCTCGCGCAGCGGCCACAGCCAGGCGGAGTCGATGTGGGCGTGGCCGACCGCGCTGATGCGGTGGGCGGAGGGCGCGGCGGGCGTCGCGAGGACGTCGGCCAGCTCCGCGCGGGCGGCGGCCGCCGTCCCGCCCACGTCCTGGAGGTCGACCGCGTCCAGCGCCCGGCCGACGGCGCGCAGGACGTCCCAGCGGCGGGCGCCCTCCACGGGCAGCTCCTGCATCAGCTCGCCCAGAACCTCCAGGTCCTGGACCAGGTTCCACACGTCCTCGTCGAAGACGGCGAGGTCCATCCGGGCCAGCGCGTACTGCGGCTCGCTGCCGGCGGTCTCCTGGTCACCCAGCCGCGTCGGCAGGAACGGGTGATAGTCGAGGATCACCGGATTGGACGCCGCCTCGATGTGCAGCAGCACCTCCTCGCCGCCTGCCGCCGGGGCACCCACCCGCACCCACTGGTTGCGCGGGTTGAGGCCCTTCACCGGGGTGCCGTCGGGGCGGTAGACGAGGCCCTCGCACTGGAAGCCCGGCATGTTCTCGTCGAAGCCGAGGTCGAGCAGCGCCTCCACGGTCCGGCCCGCCCATGCCTCCGGCACCGTGCCGGAGACCTTGAACCAGGACGTGCCCCACGGAGCGCCCCACCCGTCGCCGACCGTGATCGGCTCGGTGGGCCCGGCCAGGCCCTCGGCGACGGGGACGGGCTCGCCCGGCGCGTTCCAGACGGCGACGTCCAGCGGGACGGACTCCGGATATACGGCGGGCCGGATGCGCTCGTCGAGGACGCGCTTGAGTCGGGCTTCGACCAGGCTGCGGTCGTCGTGCATGAGGGGGACTCCGTTGTGAGTGGTGGGTCGGGTGGGGGTGGTTACCAGCGGTGCGCGGTGGAGGCGGCGCCGGAGGTCGTGTACAGCTCGCCAACAGCCCTGACCTGGAAACGAGCGGATTTCTCGCCCGGTTCCCGGCGCAGGCCGGGTACGAAGAACGCGGTGGAGGCGGTGGCGCCCAGGAAGCGCCGGGTGCCGTCGGGCAGGACGCGGTGCAGCTCGTAGTGGCGCGGAGACCCGGGGGAGCGGTGCCAGCGCAGGCGCAGGTCCGTGCCGCCGGTGCCCCGGGACGCTCCGGTGACGCGGAGCCCCGACGGCGCGGCGGGCGTCTCGGCCCGGTCCCGTACGGCCAGGGCACCGAGCCGCCAGCGCACCGGACCGGCCGCCGTGAGGCGCACCCCCAGCGCGTGGACCGTTCCGGAGAGGGAGTTCAGCCGCAGCGTGGAGGTGGTCCATCCGCTGGCTCCCGCCCGGAGTACGCCCGCCGGGACGTACGTGTACGCCACCGGGCCGCCCGGCCGGTCCGGTTCGTGCAGGGCGACGGCGAGCTCGACGGTGACCGGGCCCGACTCCGCGTCGGTGCGGTGCGTCAGCTCCACGACGGTGCGCCGGGACAGCGGCAGCCGGGTGTGATGGAGGTCGACAGTGACCGGGGCGCCAGGCTCCCCGGCGACCAGGAGGCTGCTGCCCCCGCGCCAGGCGTCCTCGAAGTCGAAGCCCACGGACGGGCGCCGGCCCTCGGTGCGGACGACCCAGCGGCGGCCCGGCAGCCGGTCCTGGACCCCGAGGTGGTTCCACTCGGCCTCCGAGGCGACCCGGCCGTTCTCGTACCAGCGCAGGCCATGGCCGGTGTTGAAGGTGGTGGCGAAGGGCAGCCGGTCCACGGTCGAGCGGTCGGCCACCGCCGTCGCGGGCGCGCGCCATCCGTCCGTACCGTCCGGCCGCGCCGGGTCCAGGGACCGCCCGGTCCAGAACCGCTGGTCGGCGGCATGGAACTGAGCGGGCGTACGGTCCTCCGGAAGGTGGCTGCGGGTCCACTCCGGCCGGTAGAAGCCGTAGCCGACGATGTGCGGGCGGTCGGCCGGGATGATCGCTTCCCAGTCGACGGGCGCGTCCCAGCCCTTGGACTCCACATCCACGCCCGCCCACAGGGCGTACCGGCTGCGGCCGGCGGCCTCGGCGTTCGCCGCGGAGGAGACGAGCGACTCGGGCGTCCAGCGGAAGTCCACGAACATCGAGTCCGCCTCCCGGAACAGCGCGGTGTTCTCGGCGTTGAGCGCGCCCTGCCAGCCGACCTCGCCCCGCACCGTCATCGCGTCGTACCAGGTGATACGCAGCCCCGCCGCGTCGCTGCGGGCCCGCAGGTCGGTGACGAAGGCGAGCATCTCGGCGCCGAGCGCGGCGTCCCCGCCCTCGGTCTCGGCGTTGAGGAACCAGCCGTCGAAGCCGTGCGCCACGGCCGCCTCCACCAGCTTCGCGGCGAGCGGGAAGCACCCGGCCGCGTCGCGCTGCACGAGGTCGCGGGTCCACCGGAGGTCGCCGCCGTGGTGCACGGGAGGCAGGAAGACGGTCCCGAGGACGGGCACCCCGTGGCGGTGGGCGGCGTCGACGACCGGGGCGTTCGGCGCGAGGATCAGCCCCTCGCCGGCCGAGCCGCCCCAGAAGACCAGCTCGTCGATGTACGCCCAGTGGTTCAGGGCGTAGTAGTCGGCGGTGGCCGAGCCCTGGGACGGGTTGCCCGCGGTGTTCCCGAAGGCCACCAGGGAGGTGATCCGCGCCTGGTCGGTCCGGGCCGTGGTGTTGGCCGGAACCGGGGTGAAGCGGTCGGCGAGCGGCACGGACGCGGTGTTGAACGGCAGGTCCGGGTCGGCCTCGGGGCGCCACGCCTTCAGGCTGCGCCGGCTGATGCCGTCGCCGGGGGTGCCGGCGGGCAGCGAGTCGGGAAACCAGTACGAGGCGCAGGGCCGGTTCGCGGCGGATGCGGCGGCGTGGGCGGTCGCGGTGAGGCCGGGTGCCAGGAGGCCGGCGGCGGCTCCGGCGCCGGCGAGGACCACGGTGCGGCGGCTGGGTGCGGACGGGCGCCGCGGGGACTGGGTCATGGTGTGCTCCGTATCGTGCGGGTTCGATTCCGGTGCGGTGCGGGGTGACGCGGGGTCAGCGGACCTCTTCGGGCGTGACGACCTTCGTGATGCCCCGGGCGGCCAGGTGGTCCTGGTCGGATGCCTTGCTCGCGAGGACGGTGGTGGGGCGGACGCCGTCGGCGGTGAGCCGGGCGAAGGCTTCGAAGACCGCGCCGCCGGGGGCGCAGACGGAGCGGCGGGGCGAGGTCTCGTCGTCCCCGGTGTCGACGACGAGTGCCGTGGTCCGGGGCGCGGGGCGATGGGCCCGGGCACGCTGCTCCTGGACGATGCGGGCGATGGTCCGGCCGGCCGGTTTGACCCGGCGGCCGTTGGTCAGCAGCCCGAGGCTGTACTCCAGCTCCGGGAAGTCGGCCAGCGAGCGGGACACGTCGTGGGAGCACCACCAGGTGACGCCCCACACGTCCTCGCAGTCCAGGGCGTTCGCCACGGTCGCCTCGGTGAACGCGGCGGCGTGCTCGGCGGGGATCAGCGGGGCGGGCGCGCCGACCTCCTGGAGCCAGACCGGCCGGTGCGGGTCGAGCGCCCACGCCTTGGAGAGTTCGATGAGGTAGGCGGCGTGGTGCTCGGTGGCGGTGCCGGTACGGCCGTGGCGCTGGGCGGTGCCGTTGAAGACCCAGGAGTGCACGGCGGTGAGGGCGCCCTTGCGTGCGGCCTGCGCCGGGGTGAAGGCGTGGCCGTCCTGGTACCAGGCGGCGTCGTACTCGGCGTGCAGGTGGAGCTTGCCCGGCGCCCCCTCCTCGCAGGCCGCCAGCATCCGGGTCAGCCAGGCGTCCGCCTGCTCGGGCGTGATGCGGTCGGGGTCGGGGTGCGGGTCGCCGGAGAACTGGTTGATCTCGTTGCCCAGGGTCATCCCGATGAAGTGCGGCCGGTCGGCGAGGGCGGCGGCCAGGGTGCGCAGGTACTCGGCCTGCCCGGAGAGGACGTCCGGGTCGGTGAAGAGGTTGCGCCGGTGCCACGTACCGGTCCAGGCGGGCAGGAAGTCGAAGCTCGACAGGTGGCCCTGCAGCCCGTCGACGTTGACGTCGAGGCCGCGTTCGCCGGCGGCGTCGGCGAGCTGCACGAGCTGCTCGACGGCGCGCGGGCGGATCAGGGAGCGGTTGGGCTGGAAGAGCGGCCAGAGCGGGAAGACCCGGATGTGGTCGAGGCCGAGGCCGGCGATCGAGTCGAGGTCGGCGCGTACGGCATCGAGGTCGAAGTCCAGCCAGTGGTGGAACCAGCCCTGACTGGGCGTGTAGTTGGCGCCGAAACGCAAGGGGGAGGTGCTCATACGGAACAGAGGTCCTGGTTCTTGTGGTGCGAGGGGGCGGTCCGGGTCAGCCCTTGACGGCGCCTTCGCCGACGCCCCGGAAGAAGAAGCGCTGCAGCCCCGCGAAGAGGATGATGAGCGGCAGCACGGCGATGATCGTGCCCGCCGCGACGAGCCGTTCGTCGTTGGCGAAGGTGCCGTGCAGGTAGTTCAGACCGATGGTCAGGGTGAAGTTCTCCGGGTCGCTGAGGACGATCAGCGGCCACAGGAAGTCGTCCCACGAGCCCATGAAGGCGAAGATCGCGACGACGGCGAGAGTGCCCTTGACGGAGGGCAGCGCGATCCGCAGGAAGCGCTGCCAGACGTTGGCTCCGTCCACGAACGCCGCTTCCTCGATCTCCACGGGAAGGTTCAGGAACGCGTTGCGCATCAGGAGGACGTTCATCGCGCCGACCGACCCCGGCAGCAGCACGCCGAGCAGAGTGTTGTTCAGCCCCAGGTCACGCATGGTGGTGAACTGGGCGATGATGATGCCCTCCACGGGTACGAGCATGGCGAGGATGAACGCCAGCGTCGCGGCCCTGCGCCCGCGGTAGCGGAGCCTCGCCAGGGCGTACCCCGCGAGCGCCGAGCCGACGCAGTTGGTGACCACGTTGGCGGAGGCGACTTTGAGGGAGTTCAGCGCGTAGTCCCAGACGGGGATCGTGTCGGCGACGCGGCTGTAGTTGTCCAGCGTCGGATCGCTGGGGAAGAACTTCGGCGGGGAGCTGAAGATGTCTTCGTTCGGTCCCTTCAGCGAGGTCGACAGCTGCCAGAGGAACGGCCCGACGGTCAGGGCCAGGACCGCCAGCAGCAGCACGTACCGCAGCACGAGCTGCCGGCCGGGGACCCGCCTGCCCTCGGCGTCGGTGGTCTTCAGGAAGCTCACGTGTCCTCCCTGCGGTCGGCGCGCAGCACCAGCAGCATCAGGCCGACGGTGACGACGAAGATGACGACCGAGATGGCGGAGGCGTAACCGACCCGCCCGCTCAGCCCGGTGCCGACCCGCTGGACGAGCATCACCAGGGTGGTGTCCTCGCCCGCGGGCCCTCCGGACGGGCCGGCCATCAGGTAGACCTCGGAGAACACCTTGAAGGCGGAGACCGAGGAGAGAGCCGCGACCAGCACCATCGTGGTCCGGATGGCGGGCACGGTGACCGTGAAGAAGCGGCGTACGACACCGGCACCGTCCACGGACGCGGCCTCGTGCAGCTCCCTCGGTACGTTCGCGAGGGCGGCCAGGTAGATGATCATGTAGTAGCCGAGGCCCTTCCAGACCGTGACCGTCATGGCGCTGCCCAACAGGAGCCACTGGTCGCTGAGGAAGCCGACCTTGCCGATGCCGACGGCCTCCAGGACCGCGTTGACCAGCCCGCGGTCGTCCAGCATCCACACCCAGATCAGGCCGACGACCACGATGGACGCGACGACCGGGGTGTAGAAGGCCGACCGGAAGAAGGTGATGCCGGGGATGTGCCGCTGGACGAGCATCGCCAGCAGCAGCGGCAGGATGACGAGTGCGGGGACCACGCCGACGACGTACAGCACGCTGTTGCGCAGGCCGGTCCAGAACATCTCGTCGTGCAGCAGCTCCCGGAAGTTCGCCAGGCCGACGAACGAGCCGGGCACCAGCGTCCGCCGGTCGGTGAAGGAGTTCACCAGTGTGCTGAAGAACGGGTAGAGGCTGAAGGTGCCGACCACGACCAGACCGGGCGCGGCGAACAGCCAGGGGCTGAGGGGCAGATGGCGGCGGATCCGGCCGGTGGGCCGGCCCGCCGCAGCGGTGGGGGAGGGGGAGTTCACGAGAGGGCTCAGCTCTGCTGCAACAGCCGGTCACACGCCTTGACAGCGTTGTCAAGAGCTTCCTTGGGGCTCTGCTTCCCTTGCAGCGCCTTGGCGATCTGGTTGCGCAGCTCGGTCTTCATCTGCTCGCTGAACAACACCGGGGTGTAGTTGACGGCCGTCTTCAGAGACTTCGCGGCGGCGACGCGGACACGGGTCTCGTCGGTCCCGTCCTCCTTCGTGAAGTACGGGTCGTCGAGCGAGCCGGCGGTGCTCGGGAAGATGGCGACCTGCTTGGCGAACTCCATCTGCCGGGTCGCGTCGGTCACGTAGTGGGCGAAGGCCACGGCGGCGGGCTTGCGCTTGGACTGCGCGTTCACCATCACGCCCATGACGTACATGTTGGCCTTGCCGGTGCTGCTGACCTGGTCGGTGATCCCGATGTTCTTGTAGAGGCTCGGGGCCTGCTTCTTGAAGTTGGCCAGGTCCAGAGCGCTGCCCGGGTTCATCGCCACGGACTCGGTGAGGAACTTGTGGCCCGAGGACTCGGGAGTCGCGGTCAGCGCCTGCGGGTCGAGCGCCTTGGCGTCGTACAACTCCTTGTAGTGCTTGAGGAGTTCGACGCCCTTCGCGTCATTGAAGGCGAAGCCCGTGCCCTCCTTGTTCATCAGCTGCCCGCCGTACCGGCCGAAGTCCTCGATGGTCGGGACGTTGGCGAGGGTGGCGACCTTGCCGTGGCTCTTCTCCGCCAGCTTCAGACCGTCCGCGAAGACCTCGTCGTACGTGGCCGGCGGCTTCTGCGGGTCGAGTCCGGCGTCCTTGAACAGCCGCTTGTTGTAGAACATCGGCCCGGTGTTGAGGTACCAGGGGAAGGCGTACGTGCCCTCCGTGCCGGGTATCTGGTGGCTCTTCCACGCGCCGTCCAGGTACTCCTTGCGGTACTTCGGCGCGGCCTTGTCGAGGTCGAGGGCGATACCGGCCTTGGCCAGCGGCGCCACCAGGTCCGGCGAGACGTTGACGACGTCGGGCAGGGTGCCGCCGGCCGCGTCCGCGCTGATCTTGTCCGCGTAACCCTCGCCGGGGCGGTCGACCCACTTGACCTCGGTGCCCGGGTACTTCTTCTCGAAGTCCGCGATCACCCCGTTGAAGTAGTCCTTGAAGTTCGCCTGAAGGTTCCAGGTCTGGAAGGTGATCTTTCCTTCGACCTTGCCCGAGGCATCGGACGAGTCCGAGCCGGATCCCCCGCCGCAAGCGCTCAGTGGCAGTACGGCGGCGAGGGCGGCGGCAGCGGCGACTGCTCTGCGGGAGATGTGCACGGTGAACGGCTCCTTTGCTCGGACCAGGCGCGCGGACGGTGGCCCCGGGGTCCCTGACCCGGCGGGCCGCGTTCGCCCGACAGACCCTGCAATGTGTCTGTGCTCAAAGTCAATACATTCATCGGAACGTAATCTCTCTCCGTCGCATCGGTGCAGGTCGCAGCCTTGTGAGGTGCTATTGACGGCTGCTCACTAATGCGCTTTAGCTTGGTGCAACTCAAGCGCTTTAGTCGGTTGGCGGTCCTCTCTCGACCAAACGGCCGGGGAAGCTCTACGATGCCCCGGGGACGAGCGGGTCCGACTGCCCGTCAGTAGCCCCGGGCGAGGCAGGAAGTGAGGCACGGGTGGCTCCGAAGCGGCCGACCATGAAGGACATCGCCCAGCGGGCCGGTGTCTCGGAGAGCGCCGTCTCCTTCGCGCTCAACGACCGTCCGGGTGTCTCCGAGGTCACCCGCGCCCGGGTGCGGCGCGTCGCCGAACAGCTGGGATGGCGCCCGAGCGCCGCCGCCCGTGCCCTGTCCGGCGAGGGCCCCGCCACCGTCGGCCTCGTCGTGGCGCGCCCGGCGGCCAACCTCGGTGTGGACTCCTTCTTCCTCCAGCTGATCTCCGGCATCCAGGAGGTGCTGTCCGAGCGTCATCTGGGCCTGCTCTTCCAGGTGGTGGACGACGTGGCCGACGAGTGCGGGGTCTACCGCCGCTGGTGGGCCGAACACCGGGTCGACGGCGTGCTTGTCGTGGACCCGCGCACGGACGACCCCCGTGTCTCCCTCCTCGACGAACTGGGTCTCCCCGGCGTCATCATCGGGGCCCTCCCCGGCAGCGACACCGGCCCCCACCCCGGCCTCTCCCAGGTCCGCGCCGACGACGCGGGCGCGATGGCGGCGATCGTGGGCCGTCTGTACGAGCTGGGGCACCGGCGCATCGTCCACATCGCCGGCCTGCCCTCACTCGCGCACACCGACCGCCGCATCCGCTCGCTGCGCCTGGAGGCCGACCGGCGCGGCCTGACCGGGGCGCACTCGGTGACCACGGACTACTCCGACACCGAGGGCGCCGCCGCCACCCGCCGGGTCCTGGAGCGGCCCGATCCGCCGACCGCGCTGATCTACGACAACGACGTGATGGCGGCGGCCGGGGTGGCCGTGGCGACCGGGCTGGGGGTCCGGGTCCCGGGCGATGTGTCGGTGGTCTCCTGGGAGGACTCCGCGCTGTGCCGGCTGACCGCCCCATGGCTGACCGCGCTCTCCCGCGACCCGGTCGCCTTCGGCCGCCTCGCGGCACGGGAGCTCACCACGCTGCTCGACGGCGGCCCGCCGCGCACCGTGCGGGTGGCCCTGCCCGACCTCATCGAACGCGGCAGCACGGCGACGGCGCACGAGACCGCCGAGACGCGCTGACTCCGGCGCCTCCCACGACCGGAGGCAGGACGACGCGCCGGGACCTGCGCGTTGAACCAGGTCCGCGTTGAGCGTGGACGCCCCCGACCCCAGGACCTGAGCGAAGGCCGCGGAACCGGCGCGACGCGTCTGGTTCAACGTGTCCCGCGTCGAGCGGGGAGGCGCAACCAGGATCGCCTGCGAGGTCACGCCCTCGACGAGGTCCGGGCCCTGGCCGCATGCCCGACCGGCGCTCGGCAACGGACGCCGACCCACGCGTACCTTCGTGGCTCAACGCCCCCGCACGGTCGGTGCCCCCGACGTGGCTCCGGCCCCGGCAGCGGCACGCGAAGGGCTGACGGCGGGCTGCTGTGAGCGATAACACCCCTCACGTCGCGGGCGATGCGGGCTACCGGGTGACCGGTAGGGGAAATGGGCCGAAGGTCTTGACTGGGTCACGTCAAGTGTCCATAGTGATGCCCGGCCGCACGGTAGGTCGCGCAACCCGCCCCTGCCTCCAGGCCGACTCGCGACCTTGATTGTTAGCGCTAACAACCGGCACGCGTCGGAATTGTCCGCCACCAGCAAGGAGCACACCCGTGTCCGTTCAGACCTGGCTGCGCCGCGCACGGCGCAGCCTTCTCGCCACCGGCACCACCGCCGTACTGACCGTCGCCCTCCTGATCGGCACCGAAGCCACCTCGCAGGCCGCCTCACAGGGGCCCTGCGACCTCTACGCCTCCGGCGGCACGCCCTGTGTGGCCGCCCACTCGACCACGCGCGCCCTCTACGGGGCGTACAACGGCTCGCTCTACCAGGTCCGGCGGGCGTCCGACGGCGCCACGAAGAACATCGGGGTGCTGAGTGCCGGCGGCTATGCCGATGCCGCCGCGCAGGACGGCTTCTGCGCCGGAACCACCTGCGTGATCACCGTCATCTACGACCAGTCCGGGCGGGGCAACAGCCTCACCCAGGCCCCCGCCGGCGGCGCCGCTCCCGGCCCCGACAACCTGGCCCCCGCCACCGCCGCGCCGGTCACCGTGGCAGGTCACCGCGCCTATGGCGTATACGTCGCCGCCGGCACCGGCTACCGCAACAACAAGACCAACGGGATAGCCACCGGCGATCAGCCGGAGGGAATGTACGCCGTCCTCGACGGCACGCACTTCGGCGGAGGTTGCTGCTTCGACTACGGCAACGCCGAGACGAACAGCCTCGACACCGGCAACGGCCACATGGAGGCCATCTACTTCGGCGACAGCACGATCTGGGGGTCGGGCACCGGCAGCGGTCCCTGGGTGATGGCAGACCTGGAGAACGGCCTCTTCTCGGGCCCCAACGCCGGCTACAACCCCAATGATCCCAGCGTCAGCCACCGCTTCCTGACCGCGATCGTCAAGGGCGCCCCCAACCTGTGGGCCATCAAGGCCGCCAACGCCCAGTCCGGCGGCCTGTCGACGTACTACAGCGGAGCCCGGCCCAACGTCCAGGGGTACAACCCGATGCACAAGGAGGGCGCGATCATCCTCGGTATCGGCGGCGACAACAGCAAGTCCTCCAGCGGCACGTTCTACGAGGGGGTCATGACCTCCGGTTACCCGACGGACGCCACGGAGAACGCGGTCCAGGCCAACATCACCGCAGCCGGCCACCAGGCGCCCCCACTCGCATCCAGCGCCCTCACCCCGGGGGCCCGGGTCTCCTTGAAGGCCACCACCACCTGCTGCAACGCCGACTACCTGCGCCACCAGGCCGACGGCACCGTAGCCATCTCGCCGGTCACTGCCGCAAGTGCGAACGCTGACAAGAGCGACGCGACCTGGATCGTTCGCCCCGGCCTGGCCGACTCCGCCTGCCTGTCCTTCGAATCCGCCGGCGCCCCCGGACAGTATCTGCGCCACGCCGGATTCCAGCTCCGCACCGCGGCCTCGGACTCCACCGCCCTGTTCAACCGCGACGCCACTTTCTGTCTCCGGGCAGGCCACAGCGGGCAGGGCTACTCCTTCCAGTCCGTCAACTATCCCAACCGCTTCATACGTCACTACGCCTACACCGGCTACCTCGCGGGGGACGGGGTCGGCGGCAACACGTGGGACAGTGACGCCCTGTGGAGTGAAGACACCTCCTGGCTGACCGCCCAGCCCTGGTCCTGACCGCGTTCCGGTGGCACACCACGCGCAGGCGGGTGTGCCAC